>NZ_JBBMFF010000255.1:0-34100 GCF_040096185.1 Faecousia intestinalis
TGCTGACGCACGCTGCGCCGTCTCATGCAGAATCTGACGCGCCCTCGGCGCTATAAAAAGCTTTTAAAGCTTTTTATTAGATTCTAGTATAAGATAGTGAATGGAGCGTATCGGTGCAGATACGCTCCATTTCTGATCCATATGGTGCAGCTGCAGTCCCTTGGCTCAGCTTGTCAAAAAAGCCCGGCTGCTCTCAGTGAGCGGCCGGGCCTGCTGCATCCTGCTGCGTGAGGTTGTTCAGCATCTGCAGGCACACGCTGCGGAAAACAGCCTCGTCCTCCGGCCGGATTCCCTGCAGAAGCAGGCGGTCCGTTTCATCCAGACAGGTAACAAACTGTGCATGCATGGCGCGTGCTTTTTCGGTTGGAAGCAGCTGCTTGCAGCGCTGGTCGCGAGAGACCGCGCGGCGCTCAAGCAGGCCTGCAGCCTCCATGCGCTGGAACAGGCGGCTGAGCGTTGCACCGCGCAGCTGGAAGCGCTGCTCCACGTCGCGCTGCGTCAGGCAACGGCCCTCGTTGCGCAGCAGATAGTGCAGGATCATGCCCTGTGTGCCGGTCAGCTCTACAAGCCCGGCCTCCGATGCCGCCGCGTCCAGATGGCGGCGGATCTGATTGGACAGACATTTTACGACACCGCCGATGGGCTGCTCCGTCTGCTGCATGGATGCTCCGCCTCCGTTTCTGCTTTTGGAATTTATAAATCTTATTATACCGCCGGATCGCGGCTCCGTCAACCGTGGAATGACAGAATTAACAAAAAATCCATTGACAATTTAGTGATATCGCCATATAATTAGCATGCTAACAATTTGAAGCAAGGAGGAATACCATGCTGAAAACCTTGGGGGCGCAGGTGAAGCAGTATCGCTGGGTCACGTTCATCACGCCCGTTTTTTCTGCGCTGGAGGCCGTGGCCGATATGTTCCTGCCGATGCTGATGTCCCAGATTATCGACAAGGGCGTCAAGGTCGGCGGGCAGGCAGGTATGCAGGCTGTGCTGCATTACGGCGCAATCATGGTGGCCGTTGCCATCGGTGCGCTTGTCTGCGGCATTCTGGCGGGCCGCTTCGCATCGATCGCTTCGACGGGCTTCGCGGCGAATCTGCGGCAGGCCATGTTTGCCAACATCCAGAGCTTTTCGTTCTCGAACATCGACCGCTTCTCCACGGCGGGCCTTGTTACGCGCCTGACGACAGACGTCAGCAACGTGCAGCTCTCCTATCAGATGATCACGCGTATCTGCGTGCGCGCGCCTGTCATGCTCATCACGGCGCTCATCATGGCATTTTCCATTCACGCCAGCCTGAGCATGATCTTCGTTGCGGCCATCGTGATTCTGGCGGCTACGCTGTCGTTCATCATCTTCAAGGCGACGGGCACGTTCAACCGCGTGTTTAAGAAGTACGACGATCTGAACGCCAGCGTGCAGGAGAACGTCGGTGCCATCCGCGTCGTCAAGGCCTTCGTGCGCGAGGATTATGAGCGCAGCAAGTTCAACAAAGCGGCCAACGCCGTCTACCGCATGTTCGTAAAGGCGGAGACCTACGTGTCGTTCAACAACCCCGTGATGATGCTGACGGTGTTCGGCAGCATGCTGGGCCTGTCGTGGCTCGGCGCAAAGGCCATCGTGCTTGAAGGCTTCACGGAGGGCGGCCTGATGAGCCTGTTCAGCTATGTCATGAGCATCCTCATGAGCCTGATGATGATCTCCATGATCTTTGTCATGATGAGCATGAGCGTGGCAAGCGCCCGCCGCATCTGCGAGGTGCTGAACGAAAAGGCCGACCTCACCAGCCCGGCGCAGGCGCTCACGGCCGTTCCGGACGGCAGCGTGGATTTTGACCACGTCAGCTTCTCCTACCGGCAGGGCAAGGGCAAGCCCGTCCTGCAGGACATCGACCTGCACATCGAGGCCGGGCAGACCATCGGCATCCTCGGCGGTACGGGCAGCGCGAAGTCGAGCCTCGTCAACCTGATCTCCCGCCTGTACGATGTATCGGAGGGCAGTGTTCGCGTCGGCGGGCACGATGTGCGTGAATATGACCTGACGACGCTGCGTGACGAGGTCGCGGTCGTGCTGCAGAAGAACGTGCTGTTCTCCGGCACGATCCTGGAAAACCTCCGCTGGGGCAACGCAGAGGCCACGCAGGAGGAGTGCGAGCGTGTCTGCCGTCTTGCCTGCGCGGACGATTTCATTCAAGCCATGCCGCAGGGCTATGAGACCTACATCGAGCAGGGCGGCACGAATGTCTCCGGCGGGCAGAAGCAGCGTCTGTGCATCGCCCGTGCCCTGCTGAAAAAGCCGAAGATCCTCATCCTCGACGATTCGACGAGCGCCGTCGATACCGCGACGGACGCGCGCATCCGCAAGGCCCTGCGCGAGGAGATCCCGAATACGACGAAGATCATCATTGCCCAGCGCATTTCCAGCGTGCAGGACGCCGACCGCATCCTTGTTCTGGACGAGGGCCGCGTCAACGGCTTCGGCACGCATGAGCAGCTGCTTGCCGCGAACCGCATCTATCAGGAGGTCTATCAGGGCCAGACGCAGGGCGGCGGCGACTTCGACGAGAAGGAGGGTGCATAATATGGCGACGAAACCGATGCGCGGCCCCGGCGGGCGCGCGATGCACGCCACGGAACGGCCGAAGAATACCGGCAAGACCATGCGCCGCACCATGGCCTTCATCCTGAAGCACTATAAGTGGCACTGCCTTGCCGTCGTGATCTGCATCGTCCTGACGGTGCTGGCCCAGCTGAATGGCACGCTGTTCCTGCAGAAGCTCTATGACAGCTATCTTTCCCCCATGCTGGAGAGCGGCAGCACGGACTTCACGCCCCTGCTGCACAAGCTCATCCAGGTCGGCGCGGTCTACGCCATCGGCGTGCTGTGCTCGTGGGGCTATACCCGCCTGATGGTCAATGTCTCGCAGGGCACGATGCGCAACTTCCGCGAAAAGCTCTTCGGCCATATGGAGAGCCTGCCTATCTCGTATTTCGACACGCATTCCCACGGCGACATCATGTCCGTCTATACGAACGATATCGACACGCTCCGCCAGTTCATCGGCCAGAGCCTGCCGCAGCTGTTTTCCAGCATCATCAGCATTGTGAGCGTGTTCGTCAGCATGATCGTGCTCAATGTGCCGCTGACGCTGCTGACGCTCGTCATGGTGGCCCTGATGCTGTTCGCCACGAAGAAGATCGCCGGGAAGTCAGGCAAGTTCTTCGTCCGGCAGCAGCAGGACCTCGGCAAGGTCAACGGCTATATCGAGGAAATGATGCAGGGCCAGAAGGTCGTGAAGGTCTTCAACCACGAGCAGGCTGCCATCGAGCGCTTCAACGAGCTCAACGAGCAGCTGCGCGACAGCTCCTGCCGCGCCAACAGCTATGCAAACGTCCTTATGCCGGTCAACGCCCAGCTCGGCAACGTCAGCTACGTGCTGTGCGTCGTGGCGGGTGCGGCGCTGGCGCTGCATGGCTATGTCGGTCTGACGCTCGGCACGCTCGCGGCGTTCATGACGCTCAACCGCAGCTTCAACCAGCCCATCACGCAGGTCAGCCAGCAGCTGAACTCCGTCGTTATGGCCATGGCCGGTGCGGAGCGCGTGTTCCGTCTGCTCGATGAAAAGTCCGAGACG
Organism: Faecousia intestinalis; assembly: GCF_040096185.1. Classification (NCBI taxonomy): domain Bacteria; kingdom Bacillati; phylum Bacillota; class Clostridia; order Eubacteriales; family Oscillospiraceae; genus Faecousia; species Faecousia intestinalis. The sequence goes on from NZ_JBBMFF010000255.1 coordinate 3,641, forward strand.
GATGAGGGCTATGTGACCCTTGTCAACGCGGTCGAGCATCCGGACGGCACGCTGACCGAGAGCGAGAAGCGCACCGGCGTGTGGGCGTGGAAGCATCCGCATCAGGCGGACGGCACCGTGACCTATACGAAGCTCGCGGGCGACGTGGTGTTCCACGATGTGGACTTCGGCTATACGCCGGAGAAGATCGTTCTGCACAACATCGATCTCTATGCGACGCCGGGCCAGAAGATCGCCTTTGTCGGCTCGACGGGAGCAGGCAAGACGACGATCACGAACCTCATCAACCGCTTCTATGACATCGCGGACGGTAAGATCCGGTATGACGGCATCAATATCAACAAGATCCGCAAGGACGATCTGCGCCGCAGCCTCGGCATGGTCCTGCAGGATACGCACCTGTTCACCGGCACGGTCATGGAGAACATCCGCTACGGCCGTCTGGATGCTACGGACGAGGAATGCATCGCTGCGGCGAAGCTGGCCAATGCGGACGGCTTTATCGAGCGCCTGCCGAACGGCTATGACACCATGCTGACGAGCGACGGCGCGAACCTCAGTCAGGGCCAGCGCCAGCTGCTTGCCATTGCGCGCGCCGCCGTGGCAGACCCGCCAGTGCTGATCCTTGACGAGGCGACGTCCTCCATCGACACGCGCACGGAGGCGCTCGTGCAGGCAGGTATGGACGGCCTGATGAAGGGCCGCACGACGTTCGTCATCGCCCACCGGCTTTCGACGGTGCGGAATGCGGACTGCATCATGGTCCTTGAGCAGGGCCGCATCATCGAGCGCGGCACGCACGACGACCTCATTGCCCAGAAGGGCCGCTATTACCAGCTCTATACCGGCAAAAAGCCGGAGAAATAAAACCAAAGACGCTGCAGCCTTTTCCTCGCTGCAGCGTCTGAGACCGTCGAAAAAGTCCGTAACCGTCAAAATCCGGAAAACATTTTAGAGATATTCGTTGGTTTTGGACTTTCCGTATTATTTAGGATTTTCAAACTTATTAGCGAAAAATCTCTTGATTTACATGGATTTTGACTTACTGCGCAACTCGCACCCTACCGTACCTTTGTACGCCGACGGGTGCGAGTTGCTTGCCTTCCGAACTTTTTCGCAGTCTTCCAGCGTGTCGAAAAGAGTTTTTCGACACGCTGAGACGCTGCAGCGATAAAAACCTGCAGCGTCTGTTTTACTTTTTCGGCAGGATGACGCGGAACGTCGAGCCCTGCCCGGGGGCGCTGTCGACCTCGATGACGCCGTCGGACAGCTCGACGATGCGCTTAACGAGCGGCAGGCCGAGGCCGTTTCCCATGGCCTTGCGGGAGCTGTCGCCCTGATAGAATTTCTCGAAAATGCGCGCCTGCACCTCGGGCGTCATGCCGCAGCCGTGGTCCGTGACGGAGACGACGGCGCATTCCGTCTGGTCGAGCAGGCGCAGGGACAGCTCCTGCCCCGGCTCGCTGAATTTGATGGCGTTGCCGATGAGGTTCGTCCAGACCTGCAGCAGCAGAGGCTCACAGGCCGTCACGCTCACGGCGTCCAGCTCGGCACGAAAGCTCAGCGACTTTTCCTCCCACTGCGGCTCGAGCATCACAACGGCCTGCCGCAGCTGCTCATCGAGGCGGAACGTGCTGCGCTGGTCGGAAAGCGACTGATTCTCGAGCTTTGAGAGCATGAGGATGTTGCCGACGAGCGTGGAGAGGCGGTGCGTGTTATAGAGGATCTTGTCCAGATATTCGTCGCGCTCCGCCTGCGTCAGGCCGGTGTCCTGCAGGAGCATGGCATAGCCCTCGATGGCGGTCAGCGGCGTCTTGAATTCGTGTGAGACGCTGGAGACAAAGTCGTTCGTGACATTGTTGATCCGGTTCATCTCGCGCACGAGTGCGTTGAAGTTCCGCAGGGTCGTCTGCACCTCTTCAAGCTTACTCGGGTCTTCAACCGTGATGCTGTAGTTGCCGCGCGCGACCTCGCGCGAGGCCTTGCTCAGCTTGACCATCGGGGCCAGCACGCGCCGCCCAACGAGAAAGCTGGCGCTGCCGCTTGCGGCCGCCGCCACGAGCAGCAGGGCCACGAGCGTGGAGACGTTGATGTGGCCGATGACGCCGAGCTGCTGCAGGGCCGTCAGCGCGCCGACAACGGCACCGAACGAGATGATGACGACGATGGCGATGATGAGCAGGTAATACGTCCGCAGACGCAGGGAAAAGCGTTTATCCTTCTTCATGCTTCCGCTCCGCCTTATAACCGATGCCCCGAACGGTTATGATCTCAAAGTCCTGATTTTCCCGGAAGCGGTCGCGCAGCCGGTTGATGTGCACGTCCACCGTGCGGGGGTCCGTGTGGGTGTCGATGCCCCAGATGTCGTCCATGAGCTGCTGCCGCGTGAAGATGTGCCCCGGCGAGGAGACGAGCTTGTATAACAGCAAAAACTCCTTCTGCGGCAGGACGGTCTGCACGCCGCCCGTCAGAACGGAGAACGAGTCGAATTCGAATGTCGTTGTGCCAAGCGTCTGCCGCCGGTCCGCGACCATCTGCGCGCGCCGCAGCAGGGCGTTGATGCGCAGCACGAGCTCGTTGACGTTGATGGGCTTGACCAGATAGTCGTCCGCCCCTGCCAGAAAGCCGAACTGCATGTCCTGAAAGCCGTCGCGCGCCGTGATCATCAGCACGGGGATGGTATTGCCGCTGTCGCGCAGGCCGCGCACCAGCGCATAGCCGTCCAGCTGCGGCATCATGATGTCCGAGACGATGAGGTCGATATAGTCGCGCTCGAGGACCTGCAGCGCCTCCACACCGTCGGCTGCGCCGATGGGCTGGAAGCCGTGGCGCGTCAGCACGCGGCAGAACAGCTGCCGCAGCTCGGCGTCGTCCTCGGCAACGAGAATCTTGAACATGGGGATCCCTCCGTTTCCGTCCTCTCAGTATACCACAGACGGCCGGATTTTGGAACGGAAAATTTCCGGTTTATGAACTGAAATTCATAATCGGTTGACGCAGAATTGATAATTCCGGGATATGATATCGGTAGAAACATGAAAAGGACGGGAACGGAATTGAAAAATAAAATGTCGCGGCAGGAACGCCGCGAGGCGCGGCTGCGCCAGGAAAAGCTGCGCCTGCAGAAGAAGAGCAAGCTGACGCTCATCGTCTATGCCGTGATCCGGCTCATCGTGGTCGGCGTGCTCGTCCGCTCGGCCTTCAACGGCCAGATCGAAAGCGTCTACACCTGCCTCCTGACGCTCGTGCTGCTGCTCCTGCCCTCCATTCTGGAGCGGAAGCTGGGGGTACGCCTCCCGGCCGGTTTGGAGATCACGGTTGTCGTCTTCATCTTTGCAGCGGAGATCCTCGGTGAGATCGCCTGCTTTTATGTGACGGTCCCGTTCTGGGATAAGGCCCTGCATACGACGAGCGGCTTTATCTATGCGGCGGTCGGCTATTCCATGGCGGACGTTCTGAACCGCCACAAGAAGGTCAGCTTCGAGCTTTCACCGCTGTTTCTGGCGCTCGTGGCGTTCTGTTTCTCCATGACGATCGGCGCATTGTGGGAAATTTTTGAATTCTCCGTGGATAACCTGTTCCACAAGGATATGCAGAAGGACACGGTCATCCAGCAGATCACCTCCGTGGCGCTCGACCCGACGAACCGCAACATTCCCATCACCATTTCAAACATTCAGGATGTCGTTGTGAACGGCGAGAGCCTCGGCCTCGGCGGCTATCTGGATATCGGCCTGTATGACACCATGGGCGACCTGATCGTCAATCTCATCGGCGCGGTCGTGTTCAGCGTCATCGGCTATTTCCATCAGAAACACCGCAAAAAGTCCGTTGTGACGCAGCTGTTCGTCCCGCAGGTGGACGAAAAAGAGGAGGATGTGCAGCATGAATGATAAGGAGCACCGCAATCTGGAGCGCGCGGGAAAGGCGGATACGGACCGGATCCTGACGATCCCCAATGTGCTGAGCTTTTTCCGGCTGGCGCTCATTCCCGTGATCATCGTACTGTATGCAAAGAATGAGGTCTGGTGGGCGTTCGGCATGCTCGTGCTGTCCGGCGTGACGGATGTCGTGGACGGCTGGGTCGCGCGGACGTATCACATGGTCTCGAATTTTGGTAAGGCCATCGATCCCGTCGCCGACAAGCTGACGCAGATCGCCGTGCTGCTGTGCCTTATGCCCATGAAGTGCTGGTGGGTCGTCGGCATTCTGGTTTTGAAAGAGGTCTCCATCGGCATCATGACGCTCCTGACCCTGCACCACACCGGCATGGTCTACGGCGCGGGCTGGTACGGCAAGCTGTGCACGGCCGTGATCTACCTTTCCATGTTCGTCCTGATGCTCTGGCGGACGGCGCCGGACTGGTTCCTGTATGCGGATGCCGCGCTCTGCGCCTGCCTGATCCTGCTGGCGTTTGTGAAGTATGCCATCCGCTACGGCGGCATTCTGCGGGAGGCGCGCGCAGACGGCGCGCGGAAGCAGGCATGAATGCGCCGATCCTCTCGTTTTTTGCGGCACATGCCCCGCGGCAGGCGCTGCACCGCGGCCGCAGGAGGCGCTTCTTCCGCTGCCCGGCCTGCAGAGCCGTGCAGATCGTCCCGGCAGGCTGCGGCCAGACGAAGATCGTCTGCCGCAAGTGCGGGGAGATCTTCTTACGGAGAACCTGAATAATGACGGACCGCCTCGGAACACCCTTCGAAAGGAAGGTGCTCCGGGGCGGTTTTTCTGTAAGAGAGCTTTCAGACAGTTTAGCAAGCAGACGATTCAGTTTCCTGCACTGCGCTGATAGCCCGTTATCAGAATGTACGGGTTTTCCTGCGGGTCTAGCCACAAGAGTGTGTTTACCATATCGGCTTCGGGAAGCCCGATGCAGCCTCCCGTTGCACCCTTGCTGCAATGAAAGAATATTGCACAGCCGCGTTCCGGAATGGTATAGGGAGCAGTGTTAAAACGGATGACGCAAGCATATGCATAGGCGCTCTGATAGTCTTCCAGATGCTCAACATCATCGCTCCACAGATCGAGGATGGACGGGTCGTCGCGTTCCTGCCACGAATTAAAGTAAATGGAATCTTCGTCACATACCCAATCTGAGCTTGGCGTAACGTCTCGCCATGGCATCTTCAGTCCATCTGGCTTTGGAGAATTTCCGAAAGCCAAACCCAGCGACCAGAGTCCCGCAGGAGATGTGTTGCTCCCGCGTTTGCGTCCGTGCATAATGCCGTTACCTCCAACCCAGCCATGCATCCTGCTCAGACCGGATACAGGCTGCCAGGCTCCGCCCGCCTCCCGCTGATAACACACGGTTTCCGTCTGAATGCCATCCGTCTCCTGTGCTACGACCAGCACCAGTTGGTTACACTCGCGAGAGTCAAGGCCTTCCGGCGTAAGCCCCTCAACTGCCATCCATTTTTCCAACAGCTCCATCTCATTGCAATTCTGATCAGCGGGAAATGTTTCTGCCAGTTCAGGCTGCCATGTAGCCTGCGTGTCTCCCGGCTGCGGCGAAATTGGTACACCGTTTTGATAGAAGGATTCGTCCCAAACGGCGTATGTGCGCTCAGGCTCCGTGGCAATGACCGATGGCGCCTCCGGCATATGGGTGCTGTTCTCGGTATTCTGTGGCTGGGAGGGAACGTTTCCTGCCTCTGTGGCCTCCGTGGGTGCGGTACGGGGTGGAATGCTCTCCTGTTCGATGGTTGGTATATTTCCCTCAATGTCGTGAAGTATATCTGAACAGCAGGCGGAGAGATATATTGACAAAATAGTACAGCATGCACATGGAAAAAGCAGTGCAATAATGCGTTTGCGAAATCCTGCCTTCATCAAATGTAGTAGTAGCCGCCAGTAATATGAGCAGTTGCAAAGCAACTTGCAGAATAGCTGCAATACTGCGCAAGAGGCATATAGGCAGATGTCGTCGAACTCGAATTTGCTGCTATGCAAAAATTACTCACGCCGCGTGAACCAACTGTTCCTGTTGTTCGTGTAACTACCATTGCGTGATCATAGGTTCCACTGTCTACACTTCGCGTGCCAGCTGTGTCCCAGATAATTACATCGCCAACACACGCTTTGGCTAAGCCCAGCCAATAATAGCCTTGTGGACCGGATATAGTATGATCACTGAGCCAGATGATTTTGAGGAAGCCGTTTACATTATCCCATCCCCAATTTAACCAATATTTATCACCATAGTAGGTAGTGTATTGATTTCTGCACCAGACATTTGTAGAATTAGTGCCTGTCCAAGCTGTAGAAACAGCGGGGAATGCAGTTGTCGAAGTACCTGAAGCGCCACATCCAGATAGAAGTCCGGCCCAAACACATTGCGACGCGAAATTTTGGCAATTAGAACTGCTTGCACCAAATAAACTATTAGTTTTATTGTAATATTGCTTGGCGTAATTTACTGCCGCCGTCGAGCTATATGATGTTGTTTGGTATGTTGCTGTGGTTGTAGCTGTGTTATTCGTGTTGGCGGGCTTTTCCATTGTCGAAAAATCATGGTCACCGACAACGGCCAAAGCGGCTGCGTGGGCATCGAATGAGTCATAAACAAACCCGTCTGCTTGTTCATTCGGCATACTTGTCTTTGCTGTGACGATGCCCCAGTTTCCGTTGATTTTTTCCAGTGTCAGATAATAAACACAGTTTAGATAAAATGTATCCTCGAAAGCACCTTCCATTTCATAACAATAATGAACGCCTATTTCCGCGGTGCAAGTATTCCCAGTTAATACGCCCGAGAAATTTTCAAATTCAATACTATCAGAAATGATCTTAAAATCGCAAATATCAGCAATTTCACGCTGGTATTGATTCTGGCTTTCGATATATGCGATCGTGCTGTCAACCTGCTCATTCCGAATAGACTGAACAGTAAACGTAGTGCAGTTGTAATCACTATCTCGTCTGCTGGCATAGATTGAAGAAATAAAAAGCTCACAGGTCGCCTGTATTTCGGCAGCTGTTCCCGCGTTATCAGTCAGACTTGCCCAAGTGCGTTTGTACTCATCTTGTGAGAGTTGTGTCGTGCCTGCAACAGGTATAACTTGATTTTCGTTATGAAGCACAGTCGCATGGTTTGTCTCCGGGTCATAAGAGGCATTTGCTTCAACAGCGGAAGCAGAAAATGCTGTTGCAATGAGCAGAGAAACAATGGACAAGAGGGCAACCACTTTTTTGATTTTTTTCATGACACTTTCTCCTTTCAGAATCTTATCGTTATGAGCAAATGTGCTCAAATTAATGTATGTACGTCTTTATGATGGTAAATTAAATCAATCAGCACTGAACCAAGCAATGGCTATGCGTTAGCACTTTTAGAACCTCAGTAAACGTACTGGATATTTCGATGAATCAGTTATAAAAATCAACTTTTGTATGTTGCATAGCTGGTGTCGGTTATGTATTCAACCGTAGCTGCGGTTAATACAAATTGCGACGTTGCCCGATATTGCCCCACACTATCAAGCGCGACAATGTATTCTTGACTAAAAGATTGGCTCGTAGTAGAATATGTCCAAGTATTATTTGGTGCTGGAATATTCACCCGAATCCACGTACCGCTGACCTTTTTTCAAGATACGTTGTCACATACGCTGATTTTAATCCGTTTGTCCCGTAACACTTAACAACAACAACTGCTTTTCCGGAGCTACTGATAGAAAGAAGAACCTCCGCCTGTCGAGCATTTGCGTATTGTGGCCGAATGCTATCTGCCCGAAGTGCTTGCACATTATATGATATTGAAATAGTAACAATAATTGCAATTAGAAAACTGAATACACGTTTCATTATTTCACCTCCTATTTCTGTATGGTGTATGCTACGCTTACCATTGCCTCTATTTTCTAAGACAGCTGCTGGGGCAAAAATGATACAACTTTTTCGCTTTTTACATACATTTTGGACAGATGGGTTGCTTGACAGTGTGCGGCGTGCGGGGTATCATGATGAATAGTTGGGAGGTGCGTTTCCTTGCTGATGCTGTATTTTGCCCTGATTGACAGCGAAGCCGACCAGCTTCGCTTTTCCGATATTTACAGCAACTATCAGAAGCAGATGCTGCTTGTGGCGAAGCGTATTCTGCACAGTGATGAAGATGCGGAAGATGCTGTTCAGATCGCATTTCTGGGCATCGCACAAAGGATAAAATCCCTGCCGGTTGATGATAGGCGTTTACGGGCTTATGTACTTACCGCAGCCAAAAACGCTGCACTATCGTTGCTTCCGCAGAAGAAACGGCAGGACAATATGCTTGACATTGATGAGCTTCCAATAGCCTCTGACGAGGATTTGTTTGTGAAGGTTATGCAATCTCAGGACTATGACACATTACTGCGTGCTGCGAGAATGCTGCCCGCTCCATATCGTGAGGTATTGCTGATAATCTGCGTAGAGGGGCAGACTGTAGCTGCATCAGCGGCCATACTGCATCGCAAGCCGGGGACAGTGCGCCAGCAGCTCAATCGCGGGAAAAAACTCCTGATTGATTTTTGTCGGAAGGAGGGAATGTGCTTTGAAGAGCAGGGCTGAAACGCCGTTTGAGCGGGCGCTGATCGATGCGACGCTGGAGGAGTACTCGGATGTACCAGATTGTGAGGATAAAATTGCAATTCAATTGTCGGATCACTTTATCCGAAAGACAGAAAAGCTGAACAGGAAGACAGTATCCAAAGGTTGGAAGTATCAGAATACAGTGTGGAAGCGAGTGGCCCTTATTGCAATCCTTGCGGCAGTATTGGCGGCAAGCGCAATGGCGATTCCGGCAGTCCGTGAAGCAATTATCAAGTTCTTCCTCCATGATGAGGGCACCCATTATGAGGTTTCATTCGACCCAATACAGGCGGCTTCTGCCCCGGATTCTATCGAGACAGTGTATCTCCCAACATATATACCGGATGGATATCAGCAGGAATTCAAAACAGTCAGCATTGCAGCTGTGTCAATCGGCTGGCACAATGCGAACAATTGGTGGATTTGCTTTGATCAAGTCCCCATGCCGGAGGACTACGAGAATGCAACAAGGGGAGGCATTAATTCGGAGGGAGCAACAGCGGAATCAACCGGCATAAATGGATTTGAGGTGATCAAAATTACCGATAATGAGGTCATAACCTACATCTGGACAAATCATGAGTATATGTTTACGCTGATGTGCGAAAAAGAAATCCCGGAATCGGAGATGTTGAAGATATTCTCCAGCGTGCAGGCGGATGATCATGCGATCATTGACGGCATGCAATAGGTGCTTTATTAGAGAATGATTGTTGGAGAGCGACTGCCTCCTTTTTGCGGGAACTTCCGGTGCTCTGCTGCGTCTAAGCAACAGAACATCTGCAAAGGAGGAACCACGCATGAAGCTGAAACAACTCATCTGCCTGCTGCTGGCAGCACTGCTGCTCGGGGCCTGCGGCAGTCCCGCCGCTCCGACGGAGGCAACGGAGGAAACGAAGCCGACCGATGCCGGGCTGGACCCGGTCGTTCCGACGGATGCTGCCGAATCGTTGGGAAAGCCGGAGCCGGTCGAGGATCTGACCGTGCCGGATCAGACCGCCGCTGTGGGTGGGGCGAATTTTGCACTCGATCTGCTGCGCGGCGCAGCAAAGCCGGATGCCACGACGATCCTCTCACCGTATTCCGCCCTGCTGGCCCTCGGCATGGCCGCAAACGGTGCAGGCGGCCGAACGCTGGAGGAGATGGAATACGCGCTTGGCGCAAGGCTGGAGGATCTGAATGCCTGGCTTGCTTCCTGCCGCGCGGCGGAGGACGGCGAGGTCGTCTCGGCGAACTCACTTTGGACCAGAGAAAGTCTGCAGCTTCTTCCGGAATTTCAAAAGGCCGTTGAACAGAATTACGGCGCGGAGGTCCATGCAGGAGAAATCAGCGCGGTGGCAATCAACGAATGGGTCAGTGAGAATACGAAGGGGCGCATCAAAAAGCTCCTGGAGCAGGATGACCCGAGCATCGTGACCTATCTCATCAACGCCATGACATTCGACGCAGAGTGGGCCAGCCCCTATGAGCCGCAGAGCTGCAGCGAGGGCACGTTCCACGCGAGCGACGGCACGGAGCAGACCGTGACCTACCTGTCCGGCGAAGAGCGCGGCTATCTCGAGGTCGCGGGCGCAACGGGCTTTGTAAAGCACTATTCCGGCGGACGCTATTCCTTTGCGGGCCTGCTTCCGGCCGAGGGCAGTACCCCGGAGGATCTGCTGGAGGCACTTGACGGCGAGACGCTGCTGCAGGCAATCTGTAATCCGCAATCGAAAACGGTCTACACGCGTATGCCGAAATTTACCGCTGCGACCACGGCAGAGCTAAAGCCGGTGCTGGAGCGTATGGGCATGCAGGCGGCCTTTACGGACGCTGCGGATTTCTCGCTGCTGTCTGACACGCCTCTGAAGATCGACGCCGTCCAGCAGAAGACCTATCTGCAGGTCGATGAGAGCGGCACGATCGGCGCGGCCGTGACGAGCATACCGATGATGGAGGCAACGGCGGTCCAGACCGAGGAGCCCAAGACGGTCTATCTCACGCGCCCGTATCTCTGCGTGATCTTCGACCATGAGACACAGAGCATTGTGTTCCTGGGCATTGTGAACCGGGTGGACGGCTGAGTCGGAGGGAAACGGAATGAAGCGAAGCTTGCTGGCAGGAGCCCTGCTTACAGCCCTCCTGCTCGGGGCCTGCGGCACGCGCGAACCTGTGACGCTGACGGAAACGGACTGCCGGACTGCCGCCGTAGCGGCGGATTTCTCCATCACGCTGCTGCGGAATGCTGCAAAGCCGGATAAAACGACTCTTCTGTCGCCATATTCCGTGCTGCTGGCCCTCGGCATGGCCGCAAACGGCGCGGGCGGCCGCACGCTGGAGGAGATGGAATATGCCCTCGGCGCAAAGACGGACGACCTGAACCACTGGCTTGCCGCCTGCCGCTTGGCGGAGGACGGCAAGGTCGTCTCGGCCAATTCCCTCTGGACGCGGCAGGAGCTGGAGGTCCGGAAGGAGTTCCGGAAGACGATCCGGAAACAGTATGATGCGGAGCTTCACGAGGGCGAGTTCAGCATGGAAGCTGTGAATGACTGGGTCCGGAAGAACACGAAGGGCCGGATCGAAAAGATTTTGGAGCAGGACGACCCGATGAGTCAGGCATGTCTGGTCAACGCCCTGACATTCGATGCCGAATGGCCCGTGGCCTATACGCCGGAATCCGTCTATGACGGTACGTTTTTCACAAGCGACGGCAGCAGGCAGGTCGTGCCATTCCTGCACAGCGTGGAGGAGAGCTATTTCGAGCTTGCGGGCGCGGAGGGCTTTGTGCGGCCGTATGCGGGCGAGCGCTATGTGTTTGCGGGCCTTCTGCCTGCCGAGGGCACCACACCGGAGGAGCTGCTGCAGGCGCTGGACGGCGAGGCTCTGCTAAACGCCCTCGGCGAGCCGCAGACAGAGGAGGTCCATGTCGCGATCCCAAAGCTCATCGCTGCCACGGACAGGATGCAGCTGAAGGAGCCGCTGCGCGCCATGGGCATGGAGCTGGCGTTTACCGACGCTGCGGATTTCTCCCGCCTTGCAGAGAAGCCGCTGAAGATCGATTCCGTGCAGCACAAGGTTTGGCTGCAGCTCGACGAGCAGGGGACGCAGGCAGCCGCCGTGACGAGCACGCTCATGGCGCCCACTGCAGCGGCAGATATGGAGGAGCCGAAGACCATTGCCCTCACGCGGCCGTTCCTCTTTGTGATCTTCGACCATGAGACACAGAGCATTGTGTTCCTGGGCATTGTGAATCAGGTGTCCTGACGGAATCAAACCCGTGCACGAAAAAAACGTGCACGGGTTGACTTTTTATTTCCACGGTGGTATAACTAGTAATACAAGTTATACAAATCGGAAACGGAGGAAGAACCATGGGGAACAACGGCTTTCCGGAGGGAAAATACATGACGACCGTAAAGGTCGGGCCGAAGGGGCAGATCGTCATCCCGGCCGAGGTGCGCGAAATGTTCGGTATCGCGCCGGGCGACCAGCTTCTGCTGCTGGCAGACACGGAGCAGGGCATCGCCCTGCCGCCCAAGGCGCAGGCCGGGCAGATCTTTGCAGCCATTACGGCGGCAATGCCGAAGAGAAAGGATGACAAAGCATGAATGCCATTGAGACTCATGCTCTGACGCGCCGCTTCGGGCCGCGCACGGCCGTGGACGGGCTGGACCTGACCGTCCGGCAGGGCGAGCTGTTTGCCCTGCTGGGCGTGAACGGAGCGGGCAAGACGACGACGCTGCGCATGCTCTCGGGCCTGCTGCAGCCGACGGGCGGCGAGGCGGACATCCTCGGCTTTCGCCTGACGCAGCAGCCGCAGGAGATCAAGCGGCGCATCAATCTCTCCCCGCAGGAGACGGCCGTTGCGCCGAACCTGACGGTGCGGGAGAATCTGGAGCTTATCGCCGGGATCTACGGCGCATCGCGCCGGGAGGCCGCGCAGCGCGCGGCGGAGACGATCGCGGAGTTCCATCTGGGCGAGGTAGAGCGCAGCCGGGCCAAAACGCTCTCCGGCGGCTGGCAGCGGCGGCTTTCCATCGCTATGGCGCTGATCTCGCAGCCGCAGCTCGTATTTCTGGATGAGCCGACGCTCGGGCTGGATGTGCTGGCGCGTCGGGAGCTGTGGCAGGTCATCCGAAGCCTGCGAGGCAGAGTGACTGTCATCCTCACCACGCATTATCTCGAGGAGGCGGAGGCGCTTTCCGACCGCATCGGTATCCTGTCGCACGGCAGGCTGCGTATCTGCGGCACGGCGCAGGAGCTGTGCGCCGCGGCGGGCGAGACGCGCTTTGAGGAGGCCTTTATCAAGCTGGCAGGGGAGGGAGTCCAATGAGAAGAATGCGCTTTTTTGCCTCGCGCAACGCGCGCGAAATTCTCCGCGATCCGATCAGCGTCGGCTTCGGCGTCGTGTTTCCCATCCTGCTGCTCCTGCTGCTGAGCTTCCTGAACCGACATATCCCGGCGGAGGCCCACATGACGCTCTTTGAGCCGGAGCAGCTTGCGCCGGGCGTCAGCGTGTTCAGCCTGAGCTTTCTGGCGCTGTTTTCCGCGCTGCTGCTCTCACGCGACCGCTCGTCGGCCCTCATTCTGCGGCTGTATGCCTCGCCGCTGACGGGGCGGGATTTCATCCTCGGCTATCTGCTGCCCATGCTCCCCATGGCGCTGGCGCAGACGCTTGTGTGCCTGCTGGCGGCCATCCCGCTCGGCCTGCCGGTGTCGTGGCGCATTCTGGCCTGCACGGCGGTCAACGTGCCCATCGCGCTTGTGAATCTGGCGCTCGGGATGCTGTGCGGCACGCTGCTGCCGGAAAAGGCCGTCGGTGGGATGTGCGGAGCCCTGCTGACCAATGTCTCGGCGTGGCTCTCCGGCATCTGGTTCTCGCTCGACCTTGGCGGAAAGGTTTTCCGCCGCATCGCCTACGCGCTCCCGTTCGCCAACGCCGTCGACGCGGCGCGGGCCGCTCTGGCAGGGGACTGGGGCGGCATGTTCCCACAGCTCTGGATCGTTCTGGCATGGGCCTTTGGCCTGCTGACGGCGGCCATTGTGATCTTCCGCAGAAAAATGACCGCAAGATAAATTTCCGGTGCACCGATTTTCGGTGCACCGTTTTTTTCCTTGACAGGGAAAGCCGAGTATGCTACTATGAAAAAATGTTAAGACTGTCTAACTTTGGAGGGAGAAGCCATGACCTTAAAGGAGCTTCCTGTCGGAAAAAGCGGGCTCATTACGGCGGTCGGCGGCGAGGGGATCCTGCGCTGCAGACTGCTGGATATGGGCCTGATCCCCAATACGCGCGTGACGGTGCAGAAGATCGCCCCGATGGGTGACCCCATGGAGATCCGTCTGCGCAGCTATGAGCTGACGCTTCGCATGGACGACGCGGCGCAGATCGAGATCCTGCCGGAGGTGGGCGCATGATCTTTGCACTGGTCGGAAATCAGAATTGCGGCAAAACGACGCTGTTCAATCAGCTTACCGGGTCCAACCAGCATGTCGGCAATTTTCCCGGCGTGACGGTCGACAGCAAGGAGGGCGTGATGCGCGGCGCAAAGGGCTGCAGCGTCGTCGATCTGCCGGGCATCTATTCTCTGCGACCCTATACGGCCGAGGAGATCGTGACCCGCGATTTTATCCTGAATCAGAAGCCTGACGGCATCATCAATATCGTCGACGCCACGAATATCGAGCGCAACCTCTATCTGACGCTGCAGCTTCTTGAAATGCAGATCCCGATGGTGCTGGCGCTCAACATGATGGACGAGGTGCGCGGCAACGGCGGTACCATCGATGTGCAGAAAATGTCCGATGAACTCGGCATTCCGGTCGTTCCCATCGCCGCGGCGAAGAACGAGGGCATTGAGGAGCTGGTCGACAGTGCCGTGCGTGCTGCACGCACGCGCACGCTGCCGAAGCGCGTGGATTTCTGTGATGACGGTCCGGTGCACCGCTGCATCCACGCCGTCTCGCACCTGATCGAGGATCACGCGCAGGCTGCCGGGATGGCCCGGCGCTTTGCGGCGACGAAGCTCATCGAGGGCGACGAGGACATCATCAGCCGCCTCCTGCTCAATCAGAACGAGCTGGAGATGGTCGAGCACAGCATCGTCGAGATGGAGGACGAGGGCAAGCTGGACCGCAATGCCGCCATTGCCTCCATGCGCTATGACTACATCGAGCGCCTGTGCTCCAAAACCGTGGTCAAGTGCCGCGAGAGCCGCGAGCATCTGCGCAGTGTGCGCATTGACCGCGTGCTGACGAACAAATATGCAGCCCTGCCGATCTTTGTCGGCATCATGCTGCTGATCTTCTGGCTGACGTTCGACGTGGTCGGCGCGGGCCTGCAGGACCTGCTGGCGCTGGGCATCAGCCGCCTGAGCGCGGTGGTCGACCATGGCCTCACGGCCTATGGCATGAACCCGGTAGTGCATAGCCTCATGATCGACGGCATTTTTGCGGGCGTCGGCAGTGTGGTGAGCTTCCTGCCCATCATTGTGGTCATGTTCTTCTTCCTGTCCATTCTGGAGGATACGGGCTATATGGCGCGCGTCGCCTTTGTGATGGACAAGCTCCTGCGCAAGATCGGCCTGTCCGGCCGCAGCTTCGTGCCGATGCTCATCGGCTTCGGCTGCACGGTCCCCGCCGTGATGGCGACCCGGACGCTGCCATCCGCTCGCGATCGCCGTCTGACGATTCTGCTGACGCCGTTCATGAGCTGCTCGGCCAAGATCCCGATCTATGCCGTGTTCACGGCGGCATTCTTCCCGCTGCATGCTGTGCTCGTGATGGCGCTGCTCTACTTCGGCGGCATGGTTGTCGGCGTGCTCATCTCGCTGCTGCTGAATCACACGGTGTTCCGCGGAAATCCCGTCCCGTTCGTTATGGAGCTGCCGAATTATCGCCTGCCGACGCTCAAGAGCGTGGCCATGCTCCTGTGGGACAAGGCGCGCGACTTCCTGCAGCGCGCGTTTACGGTCATTTTTGTGGCGACGCTTGCCATCTGGTTCCTGGAGTCGTTTGACCTGCACCTGAATTTCGTGACGGACAGCAGCAGGAGCCTGCTTGCCTCTGTCGGGCGCATCCTCGCGCCGGTTTTCCGCCCGCTGGGCTTTGAGGACTGGCGTGTGACGACGGCTCTCATTACCGGCTTTACGGCCAAGGAGGCCGTGGTCAGCACGCTCGGCATCCTGACCGGCGCGGGAACGGAGCACCTGAGCGCAGCGCTCTCCGGCCTGTTCACGCCGCTGTCGGCCGTGAGCTTCCTGACGTTCACCCTGCTCTACACGCCGTGCGTCGCGGCCATTGCGGCCATCGGGCGCGAGCTGGGCGGCAGGCTGCGCGGCGCAGTCGTTGCGGTGTTCCAGTGCGTTGTGGCCTGGTGCGTTGCAGCGGGGCTGTATCAGCTCCTGCTGCTGATCGCCTGACGCATGGGGTGGCTGGAATGGGTCGTGCTGGCGCTGCTGGCGGCATGGCTGGCCGTGTCGCTTTGGCGCATGCTGCACCACCGCGGCTGCTGCGGCTGCTGCGGAGACTGCACGCACTGCCGGACGTCCTGCAGAAAAGACAGATAAAGGGGGATGCGGCCGCATCCCCTTTTGCTTTGACATCCGGCGGAAGATGTGCTATACTTTCCCAGTATTGGCATAGAATCGAACAGATAACCGGAAAGAAGGTTTTTCATGAATTTTATCGAATGGCTGAAGGTCATCTTGCTCGGCATCGTGGAGGGCATCACGGAATGGCTCCCCATCAGCAGCACGGGCCACCTGATCCTGACGGACGCCATCTGGCCGCTGCAGCAGTCTGATGCGTTCAAGGAGATGTTCAACGTCGTCATCCAGCTCGGCGCGATCCTTGCTGTTGTGGTGCTCTACTGGAGCAAGCTCTGGCCCTTCCACCGTAAGCGCATCCCGCAGCGCTCGTGGTTCGCCCAGCAGAGCACGAACGGCTTCGTGGGCGGCCTGCAGCGCTTCGGCGACCGTTATTGCTGCATGGACAAGATCGTCATGTGGCTGAAGATCGCGGTGTCCTGCCTGCCTGCCATGCTCATCGGCCTGCCTCTGAACGATTGGCTCGACAAGCACTTTTATAACCCGACCGTCGTGGCCCTGATGCTGCTGCTCTATGGCGCCGGCTTCCTGTTCGTCGAGCGGTATAACCGCAGCCGCAAGCCGCGCGTGAATTCCATCGCGGCGCTGCGCTGGTCGGATGCGCTGCTCATCGGCGTGTTCCAGGTGCTCGCGCTCATCCCCGGCACGTCGCGCTCCGGTGCGACCATTCTCGGCGGCATCCTCATCGGCACGTCGCGCGAGGTCGCCGCGGAATACACGTTCTTCCTCGCCGTGCCCGTGATGTTCGGCGCGTCGCTGCTGAAGATCGTGAAATTCGGCACGATCAGCGGCACGGAGCTTGGCGTGCTGCTCGTCGGCATGGCGGTCGCCTTCGGCGTGTCCATCCTCGCCATCCGCTTCCTCATGGGCTATATCCGCAAGCACGATTTCACGGCATTTGGCTGGTATCGCATCGGCCTCGGCCTTCTCGTGCTGCTGTACTTCTATGTGATCCGCTGATATCAAGCGGGACCGCCTCACAAAGAGAGGCGGTCCCGGTATTTATATGTACTTGATTTCGAGGCTGCCGAAGCTGAGATCGGCATCCAGCAGGATCTGTGCTTCAGGATGCTCACAGGGCGTCCCGCGCTGGTTGAGGCTGGCCGCCGTCGTATCCTTCCCGGAGACCGTGACGGCGAAGCGGTCCGGCACGAGCAGCGTCAGGCTGCCGAAATTCGTCTCAACGGTCAGCGGGCAGTTGTCCTGCACGGCCTCGCAGCCGGACAGATCGACGGTGAAGTCTCCGAAGCTCGTCTCGATCCTGCCGCTGCGCAGGAGCGGTGTCACGACCGGCACACGGCAGGAGCCAAAGCTCAGCTCGCAGCTCAGGTGGCCGTTATCGCAGCGCGTGTCCTGCGTGAATTTCCCGCCGTAGGAGGCGCGCACATGGTGCTGCTTCCGCCTGCGGCCGCAGAAATAATCGACCAGCAGGCTCACGCCCCACAGCAGCAGAAAGACCGGGATCAGGACGCTCCAGCGGAAGCCGATGGACAGAAAGCCGAATGCGGTCAGCAGCGAATAGCCGCCCACGAGCATCAGGCCGATGCTGAAGCAGGAGAAGCGGTGCGTCAGCATGCTCAGACCGCCCAGCAGCAGGGCGGATGTCCAGAGGATCGTCCAGACGGATACATCGAATTTTCCCAGCGCATTGACAAGAAACAGCGCACCGATGGCGAGGACGTAGATCGCGAACCACAGCCCGCTGCGTGCGGCGCTGCCGATGGTGTAATCCAGAATGTGTTCCTTCTCCTCCGGCTTGATGACCTCTGCCTCGTGTACGCGCTCCTCCTTCGGTGGTGTGCGGCCGAGCAGCTCATCCACGCTGATGCCGAAGATGGAGGCAAGCTCCGGCAGAATGGTGATGTCGGGGCAGGAGAGGTTGTTCTCCCATTTGCTCACCGCCTGTGCGCTCACGCCGACGCGCTGCGCCAGCTGCTCCTGCGTCATGCCCAGCCGCTTGCGGTGATAGGCAATGCGCTTTCCAAGCGTTCCCTGTTCCATTGTGATTTTCCTCCTTCATGTTCTGGCATTACCATATCATGAATTGGCCGAAAAAGCTATCATCCGGTCGTTCATTTTGCAAAAAACCGCCGCTCAACTTCCGGTTGAGCGGCGGTTGTGCCTTTCAAAACGACAATGCCCGGCGCTTTCGCGCCGGACATTGGAGAAATCAGGTTTACTTCTTCTCGGACTCAGCGATCTCCTTCAGGGCATCCTTGCGGCTGAAGTTCGCGCGGCCCTTCTCATCGAAGCCCATGAACTTGACCCACGTCATGTCGCCGACGTTCAGAACGTCCTCGACCTTTTCGACGCGGCGGTTTTCAAGCTTGGAGATGTGGACCATGCCGTCGTGGCCCGGAGCGATCTCGACGAACGCGCCGATCGGCAGGATGCGGACGACCTTGCCGTAGTACAGGGCGCCGACCTCGGGGACGAAGCAGATGTCGTCGATCATCTTCTTGGCGGCGTAGCCCGCAGCGGGATCGACCGCAGCGATGAAGACGTTGCCGTCGTCGTCGATGTCGACCTTGGCGCCGGTATCGGCGCAGATCTTCTGGATGGTCTTGCCGCCGGAGCCGATGACCTCGCGGATCTTCTCGACGGGGATCTTCATGGAGATCATCTTCGGAGCGTACTCGGAGACGTCCGCGCGCGGCTCGGAGATGCAGGGGAGCATGACCTTGTCCAGAATTTCAAGACGGGCCTTGCGGCAGCGCTCGAGTGCGTCGGCAATGATCTCCATCGTCAGGCCCTTGTTCTTCAGGTCCATCTGAATGGCGGTGACGCCTTCCGTCGTACCGGCGACCTTGAAGTCCATCTCGCCGTGGAAGTCTTCCACGCCCTGAATGTCCGTGAACGTGCGCCATGCGCCGGTCTCCTGATCGGAGATGAGGCCGCAGGAAATGCCGGCGACCGGGCGCTTGATGGGAACACCGGCGTCCATCAGTGCCAGCGTAGAGCCGCAGATGGAGGCCTGCGACGTCGAGCCGTTGGAGGACAGGACCTCGGAGACGACACGGATGGCATACGGGAACTCCTCAACGCTCGGGATCACAGGCAGCAGGGCCTTCTCGGCGAGGGAGCCATGGCCGATCTCGCGGCGGGAGGTGGAGCGGCTTGCTCTGGCCTCGCCGGTGGAGAACGACGGGAAGTTGTAGTGGTGGATATAGCGCTTCGTCTCTTCCGGATAGATGGTGTCGAGCTTCTGCGCGGCGGACAGTGTGTTGAGCGTGCAGATGGACAGGACCTGCGTCTGGCCTCTGGAGAACAGGCCGGAGCCGTGGACGCGCGGCAGAACGCCGACCTCGGCGTCGAGCGGGCGGATCTCGTCCATCTGGCGGCCGTCGACGCGCTTGCCCTCGAGCAGCCACTTCTTGACGACCTTCTTCTGCATCTTATACAGGCAGACCTCGATGTTGACGTCGAAGTCCTCATACTTTTCGGCGAACTTGTCGGCGAAATCGCGGCGGGCCGCGGTCAGGCGCTCCTCGCGGACGTTCTTGTCGTCGGTGTCGAGGGCATATTCGATCTGGTTCATGCCATAGGCGCACAGATCGTCGAGCAGGTCGTGGTTGACGGCTGCCTTTTCAAACGTGAACTTCGGCTTGCCAATGGTCTCGACGATGGTGTTGATGAACTTCACGACCTCCATGTTCGTCTCATGGGCGATGCGGATGCACTCGAGCACGATGCTCTCCGGGGCTTCCTTGGCCTCGGTCTCGATCATGACGACCTTCTCGAACGTTGAGGCGATGCACACGAAGCACTCGGAGGCGCTGCGCTGCTCGGCAGAGGGGTTGATGACGTACTGGCCGCCGACATAGGCGACGTTCGTCGTGGCGATCGGGCCGTTCCAGGGGACGTCGGAGCAGGCCACAGAGATGGAAGCGCCCAGAGAGGCGACGATCTCAACGGGGTTCTCGTAGTCGTTGGCAAGGACGGTGCAGGTCACGACGACATCGTTGCGCAGCTCATCGTCGAAGAGCGGGCGCATCGGACGGTCGATGATGCGGCTGTTGAGGATGCCGCGCTCGGAGGGCTTGCCCTCGCGGCGGTTGAAGCTGCCGGGAATGCGGCCGACGGCGTACATTCTCTCCTCGAACTCGATGGTCAGCGGGAAATAGTCGATGCCGGGCTTGGGGTCCGGGGAGCAGGTGACGGTCGTGAGCACGACGGTGTCGCCGTAGCGGCAGATGCACTCGGCGTCGGCCAGCTCTGCGACCTTGCCGGTCTCGACGGTAAAGGGACGGCCGCCGATGGAAGTCTCAAACACATGGTGGTTGGGATACTGTTTTCTGGTGATCATGGTTTATCCTCCTGTCAGAATGAAGTTCCACGGGAGGTTTAGCACTTGAAGCCGCGGCCAAACGCGCGCTCGGCAGCGCCTTCAACTGCTAAACTTCGCTCCCGTGTGCGGGGGTAATGCGGGGGAAGGGGAGACGGTGAAAATGGGCGGACCGCTGGCGGGCCGCCCATTGTTCGTGATTACTTACGGATGCCCAGACGAGCGATGATGGCGCGATAGCGGTTGATGTCCTTCTTGGCCAGGTAGTCGAGCAGGCTGCGGCGCTTGCCGACCATCATGAGAAGGCCGCGGCGGGAGTGGTTGTCGTGCTTGTGCTCACGCAGATGCTCGGTCAGCTCGTTGATGCGGGCGGTCAGGATCGCGATCTGGACCTCGGGGGAACCGGTGTCGCCCTCATGGGTCGCATACTCGGCGATGATAGCGGTTTTCTTTTCCTTCTGGATCATGGGAATACTCCACCTTTCAAAATATTATCCAACGGCTAAGTCCGGGCGGGCGGAATGCTCCTTCCGGAGCGGTCTCCCAGAACTGAGCGCGTGGATGTACCGGCAAAATTACCAGCCGTAATATCGTAGCATAGAATGACGGAAAAGTAAAGGATTATTTTTCGTCCGCGTCGCTTTTCTGCGGGATCCCGGCGCTTTCCGGCGCGCGGAAATCCAGCGTGATGGAGGCAAGCTCCGTCTGCAGAGGGTGATAGCGCACACCGGCGGCGTCCAGCATGCGCTTTGAGGCACGGATGTTGGCCGTTTCGGCGTATTTGTCGGAAAAATAGATGATCTCCCGGATGCCGCTCTGGATGATGGCCTTGGCACACTCATTGCATGGGAACAGGGCCACATACAGCCGCGCGCCGCGCAGCACACGGCCGCCTGCATTCAGAATGGCGTTCAGCTCCGCGTGGACGACATAGGGATATTTTGTCTCCGCGCCCTCGCGCTCCCACGGAAAAACGTCGTCGCTGCAGCAGCAGGGCAGGCCGTTATAACCGGTAGAGAGAATGATGTTCTCCGGCGAGACGATGCAGGCGCCGACCTGCGTGTTCGGGTCCTTGCTGCGGCGGGCGGCCAGCAGGGCGACGCCCATGAAATACTCATCCCAGGAAATGTAGTCGGTTCGTTTCATCGCGGCTCCTTTCGGACGGGTCAGGCGAGAAAGCGCAGGGCCTTCACGCCGGTCAGGGCGAGCGTCACGAGCAGACCGGCAATGAGCACGCCGGCATAGATGGCGGGCAGGGCGCGCTTCAGCCGCATCTCCATCAGCGCTGCGACGAGGGCGCCGGTCCAGGCGCCGGTGCCCGGCAGGGGAATGGCGACAAGGATGCACAGACCGACCAGCTCGGATTTGCGCACACGGCTGCTCTTGCGGTCGGCGCGGCGCTCCAGCGAAACGGCAAGACGGCCGAGGCGGGGATAGCGCTTCATCCAGTGCAGGATCTTCCGCACGAACAGCAGCAGGAACGGGACGGGCAGCATATTGCCCAGCGCGCTTGCGGCGAAGGCCAGCCAGGGATCCAGTCCCTGCGAAATGCCATAGGGGATGCCGCCGCGCAGCTCCACGACCGGCAGCAGCGAAATGAGAAACGTCATCACGCATTTGCCAAGGACGGTGCCGAACAGCCAATCGATCATCGTTTCAGCTCACCTTTCAGAAATGTACCCTCAGTATAACATACGACGCGCCCGATTGCAAGAAGAATGCCTGACGGAAGTCAGGCATTGCAGACTGTCAAAAAACTGCTTGGCCGAAAGTCTCGGAGGGAAGGATCGTGTGAAAGGAAACCGTCAGGGTTTCCTTTCGCGTTCCATCACCCGCCGCAGCGGCAGAATTGCAAAATAAAACTACAAAAATGGATTTTGCAATTCTGAAAGCAGTTTGGCGAAAAAGTCACGGAGGGACTTTTTTGGCAAGCTGGAATGCCTGACGGAAGTCAGGCATTGGCTGTTACGGCAGCGCATGGACGAGGATGCCGATGTTGCGCCGGTAAATTTCGTCGAACTGGGAAAGCGGCAGCGGATTCGTGCCGAGACCGGCCTCGATCGTATAGCCGGGGCGGCGGAAGTCCTGCAGGAACCAGTCCTTATAGCCCGCAAAACCCGAGGCGAACGGCGTGTCCTCCAGCCGGTAGCCGCTGACCCGCGCCAGCCGCTCGCCGAGCTCCTGCGCACCGGGCGGCGCATAGTCCTGAAAGCGCCAGTAGATCTCTTCTCCCTGTGTGTGATAGGACAGCGTGACGTCCGGCCGGATGGCCTGAGTCAGAGCTGCCATGGCCGCCGTCTCCGGCTGGTCGAGCGGCGAGGCCCCGACATAGTCCCGAGGGGCCGGGCCGGTGAAGCCGAGCGCGAATTTGTTTGTGCGCGCCTGCTCCCAGCCTGCGGGGTAGTTCAGATTGAGGTCCGTCCCCGTCAGATTCGCCTTCCAGCCGCCCGGGAACGGAATTTCCGGGAAGCCTGCCGCGATGCGCTGCGCTGCCTGATACTGTTGGCTGCCCGGCCGGATGGCCCCCGTGACGAGGTCGACGCCGTCCGGGTTCACCATTGGCACGAGCCACAGCGTTGTGCGCCGCCAGAGCTGCTGGGCATCCATGCCGAGGATGCGCCCCTCCGTCGCCACGGCATAGGCGTATTGCTCCAGAAACAGCAGCAGGACCGGTGTTGTGATCCACTCGTTCGCATGGTGGCTGGCGTTATAGAGCACACAGCGCGGCCCCTGCCCGATGCGCAGGGCTGTGACGGGCCTGCCCCACGCCGTCCGGGCAATGCATTTCTGTGACAGGAACGGATAGCGCACGAGAAGTCCCTGCACGCAGATCTGCAGCAGCTCCGATGAAAACGGGACGTCCGTCGGCACGACGGGGAAGCCGTAGGGCACGTTCAGATATTGCCCCGGGATGAGCAGATTTGGGTTCTGGTTCGGATTGGCCGTCAGCATGGCGCGGACGGATGTGCCGCGCGCCGTGGCGATGCGGTAATAGGTGTCGCCGGGCTTGACCATATAGCGTTCATAGCCCAGCAGCAGCGGCGTGAGCCGCTGCATGGTCAGAATATCCTCCTGCCCGGACGGATACAGGCCCTCGCGCCGCTGGAATTCCTCCAGATCGGCGGCACCCGCCCGCCGCAGGGCAAGCTCGGTCAAGCGCATAGAAAATTCCCCCTCCGGGACATATCTATGCCGGAGGGGGAACATTCATGTGCAGCTTGTCAAAATAAGCTCCTTCGAACCTTCTCTCCGAAACTTTCGGCCGGGCGGTATTTTCGACAGTCCGGCAGTTGCTTCAGAAGTTCTCTTCCGGGGCCTCGGGAGTTTCGTTGTCCGCAAAGTCCTCTTCTTCCGCAGCGGTTTCGGTTTCCGGCTCCGTCTCAGGCTTGGCCTCGGGTTCGGCTTCGTCCTCAGGCTGCTCGCCGGCAAGCTTGGTCTTCGCGGCTTCCAGCTCCTGACGCAGGCGGTTGATGCGGCGGAACGACTGGGAGATGCGCTCACACAGCGGGTCGTACTCGGCGTCATCCGGCTCTTCATCCGTGACGTAGTCCTTGTAGTAGACCTTACCAAGCTGCGTGTAGCAGCGGCGGATCTTGTCCTGTTCCGCCAGAATGGCAAACTTCTTCTTGGAGATCAGCGCGACGAGACGCGCGGTCTGGGCTGCGCCGGCCGCAACGTGGACGGCCTTGCACTTCAGGGTTTCCATGGTTTCCTTCATAAAAGATCACTCCTTTTGATTCTTCGGATGATTCGGTTTCCTCAGATACTTCGTCCTCCGGCTCGGATGCTGCATCTTCCGGTTCGGCGGTCTCCTCCGGCTGCGCCTCTGCGGCCTTGGCAGCTTCTGCCGCTGCCACGCGGTTGACCTGCATCTTCGCGGGATCGTGTCTGACAAAGATGGCCTGATACAGCAGGATGCCGAGCGACAGCAGCATGGTCACGGCTGCAAGCAGCTGGCTGACACGGACCGGGCCGAGCCACAGGCTGTCCGTGCGCAGGCCCTCGATGACCATGCGCCCTGCGCCGTACCATGCGAGATATGCAAGGAACATCTGACCGTCGAATTTGCGCTTCTTTGACAGGAAGTGCAGCACGACAAAGCCGGTCAGGTTCCAGACGGACTCATAGAGGAACGTCGGGTGGAAATACTGCAGCTCACCGTTCTCAACCAGGCCCATGCGAAGGAAGCAGGTCGTCACGCCGCCGTGGGCCTCTCGGTTGAAGAAGTTGCCCCAGCGGCCGATGGCCTGCCCGAGCAGCAGACCGATGCCGGTCAGGTCGAGGAAGGGAAAAATTTTGAGCTTCCGAACACGGGTATAGATCAGCATGCCGAGCACCGCGCCAATGACGCCGCCATAGATGGCAAGGCCGCCGCTGCGGATGTCGAGAAAGCGGTACCACGGGATGCCGGGGCCGAAGAACTGGTCCCACTCGAACACGACGTAGTACAGGCGCGCGCCGACGATGGCGGACGGCAGGCAGATGAGCACGAGATTGAGAATGTCGTCCTGCGTGACGCCGAACTGCTTGGCCCGGCGCAGGCAGTACGTCACGGCGAGCAGCACGCCGATGGCGATGATGACGCCGTAGAATTTGATCTCGAAGTTTGTTCCCGGGATGCAGAAGCCGTCGGGCGGATCAATGCCCTCAATGCCGAGCCCGGGGAAGCTGATGGGACTGGTTAAGAAGATATTCATGCGGATTCCTCACTTTCATTGGGAAGAATGATGCTGAGCGCGGCGCGCTCCGGACGGATGACCTGCCGGATGAATTGCAGCACGTCCTCGGGCGTGACGGAAGCGTAGGCCTCCGGGAAGGAGAAGTAATCCACGCCGTCGAAGCGGTAGGCACACATACGGTAGCACACACTTTCAAAGCTGTCAAGGTCGCGGGTGCGGCGGCCGAGCGACGAGCGGATGAGCCGGTCAAACAGCGCGCGGTCAAAGCCCTCGCAGGACAGGCGCTGCGCCTCGTCCAGAATGGCACGGAGCACGGCGTCCGGGTCGCGGCTGTCGCCGCCCGCGCTGAACAGGCAGGCATCGCGCACGCTCTCATATCCGGCGGAAAAGTCCGAATTGATGAGGCCCTCGTCATACAGGCGCGTGTAGAGCGCCGAGGATTCGCCCACGAGAATTTCGGCAGCCAGATCGCCAATGATCTCACGGCGCATGGACTCCAGCCCGCGGGCGGGCGGCTCACATTTGAAGCCGAGGCAGAACGTCGGCATGGCGATCTCCATATGCCGGACCGTGCGCTTTGTCGGGCAGGTCATGGCCTCGGCCGGGCCGTAGTCCCGCACGGGGACCGGCTCTGCATGGGCGTTTGCGGACTCCGCACGGGCGATCTCCTCCACCAGCGCAGGGTCGACATCGCCCGTTACGCAGAGCATGAGATTTGCGGGCGCGTAGAATGCCGCATGGCAGTCCTGCAGGACCTGCGGGGTGATCTCGCCGATGGATTCGACCGTTCCGGCGATCGGAACGCGGATGGGGTGATGCGCGAACATCGCGCCGAACAGGTCCTCATAGGCGCGGGAGTCAGCGCTGTCCTCATACATGCGGATCTCCTGCGCGATGATGCCGCGCTCCTTTTCCACGCTCTCGTCCGGGAACCACGGCGTGAGCACCATGCGCAGCAGAATACGGAGATTTTCGGCGAACTGCTCGGTGCAGTCGAAATAATAGGCCGTCATGGCATAGCCGGTGAAGGCGTTCGGATAGCCGCCGTGGGCCGCGAAGAGGTTCATCGCGTTGTCCTCCGGCAGATCGAACATCTTGTGCTCCAGATAGTGCGCCACGCCGTCCGGCGTGCGGCAGGGGATGCCGCCGCGCGTGAAGGACGTGTCGACGGAGCCGTAGTCCACGCCGAGGAAGGCGTAGCTGCGGGCAAAGCCGGGCTTCGGGACGACGCGGAGGAGCAGGCCGTTTTCAAGCCGCTGCTCCCAGTAGCGCTCGCCGAGGCGCGGGAATTCATGCAGTGTCATGCTTCGTCTCCCTTCAGGAAATAGATCGTGTCCGTGGTGATGCGCCGGGCCGCACGCACAACATCCTCGACCGTCAGGGCGGGGAGCTTCTGCAGCATGGTCTCGGGGTCGTCGCACGGCTCGATGGACATGCCGATATACCAGTCGTCGAGCGCGGCGGGCGTGTCCAGCCCGGCGCGGACGGCGGAGATCAGCGAGCGGCGGGCGGATTCCAGCTCCTCCGGTGTGATCTCGCCGCGGCGGCAGGCGTCCAGCTCGGCCAGAATGGCGTCGCGTGCCGTTTCATACTGATCAAACGAGATACCGGACGACACGATCATCAGACCCTTGAACTTCTCAACGGCGGATGAGGCATAGTAGCACAGTGAGCGCTTTTCGCGGACATTCACGAACAGCTTGCTCGTCACACCGCTGCCGTAGACGGAGTTGAGCAGCACGAGGGCGGGATAGTCCGGGTCGGAGGCAGTGATGCCGGTACGCATGCCGATGACGAGCTTGCCCTGCGTGACATCCATGGACTCCGTAACCTCGCGCACGGTCTCCGCGCTTCGGCGCACGACCGTCGGCGGGGGAGAGACGGGGTCACGCTCCAGTCCGTCAAACAGCGGACGGAACAGGGCGGCGGCCTCCTGCGGCGTGCGGCGGCCTGCGTAGAACAGCATGATGGGAGCGGTGCGCAGCACCGTGCGCCAGTGCGCCGTCAGGGCCTCCGGCGTGATCGCGGCGACGTCCTCAGCATAGCCGAGGCGGGGGATGCTGGCGGCTTCGCCCTCGCACATGATCCGGCGCATGCGCATGGCGGCGTAGACGCGCTTGTCGTTCTGCGCGGACTCGATGGCGTGGATCAGGTTCTGCTTTTCACTTTCGACATAGCGGGCGTTCAGCAGGCCGTTTTCCAGCGCGGGATGGAACAGAATGTCGCGGAAAAAATCCACCATCGGGGCAAAGACGGCTTCGCCCTGCGGGAGGAAGGCCTCTTCAATAAAATCAGCGTAAAAGCCGGTCAGCTTCGTTTCGCCGCGCAGGCGGACGAGCGTGCCGAGCGTTGCGCCGTACAGCTCGTCAAGGCGCATCGAGATGGCGCGCATATCCGGCCAGCGCTCCGAGCCGCGCAGCAGCACACTCGGCAGCAGAGCATCGAGCGGGGCGGCGGCCCGTGTGTGCGGGCGCATCAGGTTGAAGCTAAAGCAGCCGGACTTGAATTTCTCGGTCTGCACGGCCAACAGGGTAACGCCTGCGGCCAGCTCGATCGTTTCGATCATGGGCATTCATCCTTTTTCAGCATGTTTGCCTTTATTATACACGTTTTTCCCGGAAATGAAAGAGCCGCAAAAAGATTTCGCTTGTTATTCCGGACGGAATCCTGTAGAATAGGGAGAAGTAATTTGTATTTATGGAGGGTTGAACATGGAACAGTGGCTTGAAGTGACCATCCGCACGGCGTCCGGCGGCATCGATCTTCTGTGCGCCGAGCTGACGGAGGCCGGGTTTGACAGCTTCGTCATCGATGACAGCGAACAGTTCCGCCAGTTCCTCGACGGCGCGCGCGCCTATTGGGATTATGTGGATGAAAAGCTTGCCGCGCGAATGCGCGACCTGTCGCAGGTGCGCCTGTACCTGCCTGAGGAAACTGCAGAGGCTCAGCTTGCAGAGCTGCGCGCCCTGCTCGCGGAGCTGCCCGGCCGCTATCCGGCCTGTGAATTCGGCCCGCTGACGCTGGCGCTCGACCGCATCCCGGACGAGGACTGGGCCAATTCCTGGAAACAGAACTACCGCCCCCTGCCGGTGGGTGAGCGCCTGCTCGTCGTTCCGCAGTGGATGACGGTCGACGACCTGCAGGGCCGTCTGCCCGTGATCCTCGATCTCGGCCTGACGTTCGGCACGGGCGAGCATGCCTCGACGCAGCTTTGCATGCGCGCGCTCGAGTCGCTCCTCCACGGCGGAGAGCGCGTGGCAGACCTCGGCAGCGGCAGCGGAATCCTTTCCGTCAGCGCCCTGCGGCTCGGCGCGGCAAGCGCCGTCGGCGTCGACATCGATCCGAGCGCGGAGCATATCGCCGCGGCAAATGCGGCGCAGAACGGCTTCGGCCCGGACCGCTTCACGGCGCGGACAGGCGACGTCGTCGAGGATGCGGATTTTCTGCAGGCGCTGGCGGGAGACGGCTTTGACATCGTGTGCGCCAACATCGTGGCGGATGTCATCATCCGGCTCGCGCCCGTTGTGCCGAAGCTCATGCGGCCGGATGCGGCGTTCGTCTGCAGCGGCATCCTCACGACGCGGGAGAACGACGTCCGCGCGGCGCTTGCTGCCGCCGGGCTGGAGATCGTCCATGCGGCGCACGAGGGTGAATGGTGCGGCCTGACGGCGCGCCTGGGGGAGCGCTGAGATGCCCCGCCTTTCCTATCGCAGGCGCCTGATGCTGCGCAAGTTCCTGCGCGTGCTCGGCATCGTGCTGGCGGCGGCCATCGTCATCGGCGCGGCGCTGCTGCTGTACCTTGAGCCTTATGTCACCTATGACCGCGACGGCGCGCACCTCTCCCTGAAGAAAAACGTGCAGGATCCGGACGGCACGGGCGCGACGGCGGCGCTGCCGGAGGTCTCGGACGCGCAGATCGTCTATGACGAGGCGCAGCCCGGCTCGGACCGGATCGCCGACCTCGGCGGCGTATATGTCACGACGCAGATGCTGCGCGACCCCGAGGCCGTGCGCGCGGCGCTCGAGCAGCAGGGGGCCTGTGCCGTTCTGCTGCAGCTCAAGAGCACGTTCGGCGATTTTTACTATTCCAGCTCCATCGACGGCGCGGAGCTGGCGGACGTCGATACGGCGGCCGTGGATTCCCTCATCGACTGGCTCAGCCAGCACGGCTATTACCTCATTGCGGAGGTCCCGGCCTTCTGCGACACGGCGTTTGCGCTGGCCAATCCTGCCGCGGCCCTGCCGCTTTCGAGCGGCGCGCTGTGGATGGACTCCAACGGCTGCTACTGGCTTGACCCCGCGAGCGAGACCGTGATGATCTACCTCAAGCAGATCGCGCGTGAGCTTTCGAGCCGCGGCTTCCGCGAGGTCGTGTTCTCGGAGTTCCGTTTCCCGGCGAGCAACAGCATCTCCTATCATTCCGAAAAGTCCGGCGCGGAGCTGACGCAGGACGCGGCGCAGGAGCTGACGACGTTCTTCTCCGGAAGCAATCTCATGATCTCGTTTGAGACGGACGACACGGCCTTCCCGGCCGATGTCTGCACAGGCCGCCTGTATATCCGCGATGTGGACGGCTCGAAGATCGAAAAATTCGCGCAGGCCTATGGCAGCGCGGAAAATCTGACAGAGCTCGTGTTCCTGGTCAACTCAAAGGACACGCGCTTCGACGAGCGCGCCGTGCTGCGGCCGCTGCTGAATTCCTGAGGAGGGACGAGAATGCGAAGAACAGACCGGGAGATCACAGACCGGCAGGAGCTGCTGGACGTCATGGCGCGCTGTGACGTCTGCCGCCTTGCCCTGAATGACGAAAGCGGCTATCCCTATGTCGTGCCGCTGAATTTCGGTATGGAGGAGCGGGACGGTACGCTGTATCTGCTGTTCCACGGCGCGATGACCGGAACAAAGTACGATCGTATGGAGAGGAACCCGCGCGCGACGTTTGAGATGGACTGCGGCCACATGCTCTGCACGGATGAGGCGCATGGTATGTGCACCATGGCCTATGAGAGCGTCATCGGCCGCGGGCGGCTCGAGCCTGTCCCGGAGGCGGAGCGCGAGGCTGCGCTGCAGTGCCTGATGGCGCACTACGGCCGCCCGGACTTTGCCTTTGACCGTGCGTCAGTAGCGCACACGCGGGTATTCCGTCTTGCGGTCGAGTCCATGACGGGAAAGCGCCGCAAAATAAAATAAAGCCGGACGGCCCGCCGCAAGGCGGGCTGTCCGCCAGACTGTCGAAAAACATGCTCAGCCGAAGGTTGCAGAGGGAAGGAAAGCCTCGCAGAGTTTGCGCTCGCAAGCGCAAAGAAAATAGGAATCATTTTCTCCGGCGGCGTGTACGTCGGAGAAAA
>NZ_JBBMFF010000256.1:0-5108 GCF_040096185.1 Faecousia intestinalis
GCAGCGTGCGTCAGCACGATGCGAGTGTGCGTAGCACACGGGATTCCTGATGAAATGTTTTAATCAGGAATCAGTATTACATGTCCGCCTCGAGCAGGCGGTCCAGGATCGCGCCGTGGGTATAGAACGACGTTTCATACGTCAGGTAGCGCATGGAGTTCCGGTCCCACAGGAACTGCAGCTGGGCCGGGAATTCGTCGTCCTGCTCCCAGAAGCGCAGCAGCACCGGGAAGAACGGCAGCACCGGCAGCACGGCGGAAAAATCGCCGGGGCCGTCCGTTGGTGTGCCGCCGAGCCGTGCCACGGCCTGCCGCAGCCGGTCGATCCGGCCGGAGAAATGCTGCGCGGCGGGCGGCGTGACGGAAGCCTTCAGCTGCCCCTGCAGCGTTCCGGCCTGCACGGCGTTGAAGCTGTCGTGCGAACACCACTGCCCGGCCAGAACGGGGAAACCGTTCGGATTGCTCAGCAGGTCATAGGCCGTCATGGCCGCGCCGAAGGGCGCAGGCATCCAGACGCCGTCGTGCTGCCGCTCGGCCGCGCCGTCCGTACGGGAAAGGCGCAGCGGCTCATGCAGGAGCTCCAGATAGAGATAGGTCTCATCGCGCCGCAGGGCGAACCGCGCCGCGATGGCATCGAGGTCCTGCGCAGCGAAGCTGCGCCCCGCCGCCTGCGCCTGCAGATCATAGTTGGAAGGTCTCATATCGGTTCAATCCTTTCAGCTTGTCAAAAAGTCCCGCCGCGGCTGGCGATCAAACGCGAAAGGACACCCTGACGGTTTCCTTTCACACGTTTCTTCCCCCTGAAGCTTTTGGCTTGGTTGGTTTTTTGACAGTCTGCTTTTTCTTTCGGGTCTTCAGATAGCGCTCCGCCTGCCGGAGCTGGGCGGCCGTCGGCTTGCCGAACGCCTCCCCGCGCTCCGCTCTGCGCGGCTCCTTTGCGGCAGGCTGCGCCTTGCGCGGCTTTTCCGCAGGTTTCTTTTCTGCGGGCCTCTCCCGCTTCTGCGCAGGGCGCTTTTGTGCTGGCTGCTTCTGCGCCGGGTGCGGCGCCTTTTCTGCCTCGCCGCGGCGCGGCCGGATGAGGCACTTCGGGCCATAGCCGATCAGGTCCGTGCGCCCGGCCTTGACAAGGGCCTCGTGGATAAGGGCATAGTTCTTCGGGTCGCGGTACTGGATGAGCGCGCGCTGCATTTCTTTTTCGTGCGGGTCGGTCGGCACATAGACCGGCTCCATCGTCCGGGGATCGAGGCCCGTATAGTACATGACGGTCGAGAGCGTCGAGGGCGTGGGATAAAAATCCTGCACCTGTTCCGGCATATAGCCGAGGTCGCGGACATATTCCGCCAGCTCCACGGCCTCGCGCAGGCCACAGCCGGGGTGGGAGCTCATGAGATAGGGCACGAGATACTGCTTTTTGCCGAGCTTTTCGTTCAGCGCGGCATATTTGCGGCAGAATTTTTCATAGACCGCGTGGCGCGGCTTTCCCATATAGCGCAGGACCTGATCCGAAACGTGCTCCGGCGCGACCTTGAGCTGGCCGGAGACGTGGTACTCCACCAGTTCGCGCAGGAAGGTCGGATCCTCGTCGGCCAGCAGATAGTCAAAGCGGATGCCGCTGCGGATGAAGACCTTCTTCACGCCGGGGATGGCGCGCAGCTCACGCAGCAGGTTTACATAATCCGTATGGTCCGCCCGCAGATTGCGGCACGGCGTCGGAAACAGGCACTGCCGGTTCTGGCAGGCCCCGTGTGTCAGCTGTTTTTCGCAGGCGGGCTGGCGGAAATTGGCCGTCGGGCCGCCGACGTCATGGATGTAGCCCTTGAAGTCGGGATGCTGCGTCATGCGCGCCGCCTCGGCCAGCAGAGAGTCATGGCTGCGCGTCTGGACGATGCGGCCCTGATGGAACGTCAGCGCGCAGAACGAGCAGCCGCCGAAGCAGCCGCGGTTCGAGACGAGGCTGAACTGCACCTCGGCGATGGCGGGCACACCGCCCGCCTTGCGGTAGGACGGGTGATAGGTGTCCTGATACGGCAGAGCGTAGACGTCGTCCATCTCCTGCGTGGAAAGCGGCGGCTGCGGCGGGTTCTGCACCACGAACTCGCGGCCGTACGGCTCGATGAGGCACCTGGCGGAAAACGGATCGGTGTTGCGGTACTGAACGGCGAAGCTCTCGGCGTAGCGGCGGCGGTCGGCGCGCAGCTCGTCATAGGACGGCAGCGTGATGGCGTCCACCACGCCGGAGCAGTCGCGCGTGCGGTAGACCGTGCCGTTCACGAAGGTGATATCGTGGATGTCCAGCCCGCTGTTCATGGCGTCCGCGACCTCGACGATAGCGCGCTCGCCCATGCCGTAGAGCAGGAGGTCGGCCTGCGAATCGAGCAGGATGGAGCGCTTCAGGCTGTCAGACCAGTAGTCATAGTGTGCCAGGCGGCGCAGGCTGGCCTCGATGCCGCCGATGAGGATCGGGATCTTTGGAAAGCTGCGGCGGATGAGGTTGCAGTAGACGACCGTCGCATAGTCCGGCCGCTTGCCCGTCACGCCGCCGGGCGTATAGGCATCCGTGCGGCGGCGGTGGCGGCCGACGGAATAGTGATTGACCATGGAGTCCATATTGCCGCCCGTCACAAGGAAGCCGAGGCGCGGCTCGCCGAATTCCAGCACGGACGACGGATCGCGCCAGTCCGGCTGCGGCAGCATGGCCACACGGTAGCCCGCGCGCTCGAGCACGCGGCTGATGATGGCATGGCCGAACGACGGGTGGTCGACATAGGCGTCGCCGAGGACATAGACGAAGTCCGGCCGCTCCCAGCCGAGGGCGTGCATCTCGCGCGCGTTGATCGGAAGAAAGCCCGCCATTATTTCGCCCCCGTGGAGCCGAAGCCGCCCTCGCCGCGCGCAGTGTCCGTCAGCGTCTCCGTCTCAAAGAACTGCGCCGTGAGATAGGGTGTGAGGATGAACTGGGCAATGCGCTCGCCCGGCTCGATGGTCTGCGGCTGTGCGCCGTGGTTGCGCATGGGGACGAAGAATTCCCCGCGATAGTCGGAGTCGACAACGCCGACCTTGTTGGCCGGGGCCAGATCGCGGCGACTGGCAAGCCCGCTGCGGGCAAACACCAGGCCAACATAGCCCTCCGGGATCTCCATGGCGATGCCGATTGGGATCAGGCGCGTCTCGCCGGGCGCAAGCACGACGGGTGCGTCCAGGCAGGCGCGCAGATCAGCCCCGGCCGAGCTGGCCGTGCCGTAGGTGGGGAGCGCCGCACCCTCACGCAAAATTTTAACGGGTACCTTTTGCATCATAATGCCCTCCGCGTTGATAGCCGTCGTCCCACAGGACGATCCGGCCGGATGCCAGCGTCGCCGGAATGTCGATGAGCCGCTGGTTGGACGAGCCGCGGAACCGCAGAGCAAGGTCCTTTTTCTCCAGCACGAACGGGCCGTCCACCAGCACGTCGATGCAGCCGAGCATCTGCCGCACAAGAGCCGCGTCGCCGACCCGGCCGGACAGCAGGTCCCGGTCGAGCAGGAAGCCCGTAAAGGCCCACACATTTTTGCCGGGGCAGCGCGCCCGCAGCTGCCGCAGCAGTTCCGCCACGGCGGGCTGGTTGGCAGGCTCGAACGGCTCGCCGCCAAGCAGGGTCAGCCCGGCCACATAGGCAGGCTCCAGGGAATGCAGGATCGTGTCGATGACGTCCTGCGTAAACGGCTCGCCATAGGAAAAATCCCATGTTTCGGGCTGGAAGCAGCCCTTGCAGTGGTGCGTGCAGCCCGAGACGAACAGGCTTGTCCGCACGCCGGGGCCGTTTGCGATATCACAGGTCTTGATAGCTGCATAATTCATGCTTGTTTCCTCCCCAGTCGTGCGAACCACCGGAACGTCAGCGGCCAGACCGTCGCCGCCAGCAGCACCACGAAGAAATAGCGGATGGCATGTGTGCCGATCCAGGTAAAGCCCGCGGCGACGAACAGGAGCTTCAGGCCCTGCTTGACAGCCAGCAGCAGCGCCGCTCCGCCGAGCACCTTGAGCACCTGCGCCCACCAGACGGCCTTCGTCTCAAAGCGGATATACTTCCGCTCCAGCGTGTAGCCCACGCAGAAGCCGAGCAGCGCACCCAGCAGCGAGCAGGAGTTCTTGCGGCCCTCAAAGAGGTTGTCCGGGTCGACGTCCGCCGGGAAACGGGCAAAATTCGCATAGATCACATAGGCCAGCGCCACGACGGTCATCACGCCGAGCAGAACGGCCATTTTTTTCGGGTCCTCTGCCGCGCTGCGCACGATAGGATAGATCACGAAGATCAGCACAACGGCCGTCACAGCCGCCACGCTGACGTCCAGCGGCGTGTGCACGCCGAGATACATGCGGGAAAATGCCGTCAGCGCCGCGAGCACGATGCACACGATGCGCAGCGCGCGATTTTTGTGCCAGCGGGCAATGCCGCCGAGCGTGCCGACGGCGTTCTGCGTGTGGCCGGACGGGAAGGAATAGCCGCCCGCCCCGCTGCGCGCGCTTTCCACGATCGTGAAGCTCGGGTCGCGCACCCATGGCCGCGGGATGCGGCACAGCAGCTTGAGGAACTGATTGAGCACCGTGCCGAAGAAGCCGACAAACAGCAGATAATAGCCTTCCTCCTTGCTGACGCACCAGAAGATCGTCAGCGCCAGCAGCAGGAACGCCAGCTCCTCGCCGAAGCAGGTGAATGCCTGCATGACGACGTCGAGAAACGGGCAGCGGATGGATTCGAGCCAGTATAAAAAAGACATGGCAGCGCCTCCCCTATCGTTGGTTTATTGGTATAGTATAGCACACCGCCGGAAAAACCGCAATCGGGCAAATCATGAGGCGCACCATCGTAGGGGAGCGGCACGCCGCTCCCGGCGACGCACTGACGATTCGTACCGGGTATCGATAAAATGGCATGCACCAATTGCGCCTGTAGCGGCGCTCACTGAGCGCCATGGGCAGTTGCAGATATTGAAGTGTTAATTTCGTGGCGCAAAGCCACCAGATTTGTCATTCCGAGGAGCGAAGCGACGTGGGAATCTCGTGCAGGCAGCTGCGTTTTCGCCGGGGCCATCTTGTTATCCGGCCGGGGCAATCTCGCAGTACCCGGCC
>NZ_JBBMFF010000257.1:0-33391 GCF_040096185.1 Faecousia intestinalis
AATGAGTGGAAATTCGGGATGAAATGCCACATCGGTGTGGATGCTGGCAGCGGGCTGGTTCATACCATGACGGTCACGGCGGCAAATACGCATGACATCACGCAGGCAGCCGCGTTGATTCGCGAAGACGATGAAGTGGTATATGGGGATGCCGGGTATCTGGGAATCCAAAAGCGTCCCGAAATAGCCTGTGACGAGCATTTATCCAGCATAGATTACCGCATGAACAGCCGTCCCGGAAAGCTGCCTCATGTATCTGACAATGCAATTGATTGGGAACGGTATATTGAGAACCGCAAATCCTCGGTGCGCTGTAAGGTGGAGCATGCGTTTCGAATTGTTAAATGCCAGTTCGGTTATAAAAAACGGTGTATTGCGGCTTGAAGAAAAACGAGAATCGCCTGTATGCAATGTTCGCCTGCGCCAATCTATACGCCCTTGCGATCGCCGGGCGAAAACTCTCCACGACCTGATATAGGGGCAGTCTGCCCTTTTTCGGGAAATAGAGCAGAAAAGGAACGCTGTAGTGGCTATTTTGCGCCGGAATCGCCTTAACTAAGCCCCAAAGCGGCTAATAGCCCGAATAGGGACAGAAATAACCCGATTTATTCAGAGATTCCTTAGGGATTGATGCACGCTTTGCTTTGGAACTGTATTTTTATGCAGTCGGATGAGAGGGCCTCTGTGAATTACTATGCCGTTGGATTGTTGCGCAATGAAATTGCATTGATGTCCGGTAAGTGCGGCAAGTAGCGTGATACAGCTTGAACACTGCCTTCGGAGAGGGAATGGAATGCCTTGCAGCTGATGAACGCACTTGTAAAAGTGCTTCAAATTTCGGGCTGTGGTTGCCTTTCGCAAGCCTGTCATTGGACGCACATTGGCATGTCTGTAATAAAATATTGACGAATATTTGCGAAATGTGTTGACAGAACACGCGACGTTATATATACTCATATTGATGAATATGCAGCACTTTTGGCGCTTGCTTTAAGAGGGATTACCTATAGGCGCGTTTGGGTAATCCGGTGAGTTGAACTTCTTACAAAAGGATGTCATGTGAAGGATAGTCCAACAAAGCGTGTAGCTCATGTGACTCCCACGTTGCCGAGCAGACAGACTTTACTGCAAAGTTGAATATCAGCCGCCAGCAGGTTGTTGCAATAGAAACCGAGAAGCGGAAAATGTCATGGAGCATCTTTCTCTCGCTGATTCTGATTTTCGGCCTTGACGCGGAAACGTTGTTAATGATGAAAACTTTTGAAATATATACACCGGAGTTGTTGACACTTTTGGGCAGTGACAAGCAATCCGAGTAAAAGGAAGGAACAAGCAATGAAAAGGTGCTCTCTTTGCAACGCGGTTTACGATGATTCGTATGGTACATGTCCCACCTGTGGTGTCCGCTTAAACAGCCTTACAGAGGCAGCGGAACATCTTGCAAATTCAAACGTGACGGTACACAGCGCTTCTTTGAATAACGGAAGTCGCCAAAATGCGCAAGCCTCCTCGATACAGTTTTATGAAAGAAGCGGGTCGACGCACATTTTTAACGGTGCGCTTGCGGAAGTCAGTACACAACAGTATTACCAGTCGAAATCTACCAAATTGATTCGGGCAGTGTTTTCCGGTGAGCCTTACCAGCTCAGCCATACATCATATATAACCATCTTGCGAATTGAGGAGCATGCGTTGCGCAGATATCCCGAGCAAGCACAGGATATTGTTCTTTTTGGCGGCGTACAAAATGTTTTTGCGCCGGGCGATGATTTAACAATCCGCGCAAAGAGAAAAGGAAACCGTTATGTTGCCAAGCGAATTTTCAGCCATTCCATCGACAGAAATATTCGAATTGAGGGCAATATTCCGGCAGGTTTGATTCGGTTTCTATTCCTGATTCTCGCAGCAGCGATCATTTGGGCGATACACGGGATCGTCAGCATTGACTATCTTGCGGCAGGGCAAGGAATTCTGCGCTTTTTTACCTCGCTGATCCCGACTGCCCTGACCATTTGGTTTCTTTGGATTCTGATTAAATCGTTTTTCAAAAAATAGTCCGAATTTTTATTGGGCAGGGGTGATATTATGCCGAATCGAATCATTCATGGGCTGAACGATGTTGCCGCAAGTGCGGAAGCTATTCAAAGCTTTTATACAAAACAGTATTTGCGTCAGGAGAAATACATCCCCTCGGATTATCTCTGGAAACAGTTGCCGGAGTCAATAGGCATTAACAAATACTACCGCGTCTGCGGTTACGCTCTGAACAACACTCGAGAAAACGATTACTCAAATATAACATCACTTGCCGCGCAAATTGTAACCGCCCTGTCTAAAGTTCGAACCGCAATGGCATATACGCTTTACTATGAGACCGGAAGTCTTAATGTTTATTGTGGGACTAATTACAGGCACTCGCAAATCATAGCGGATGCCCTTACGGGTGATTCGCTAAACGCTTCTCTCGAAAATATTTGGATTCACCCGGAAAAGCTCACAAAAGTCCAACAGCATAATGCCATTTTGGTAGGGACAACAAAACCGGAATGCGGGGCAATCGACCGCCTTATCAGCAGCTTGTGCATTGACGGCAATTATATTATCAACTTTCTCTGCATTCCCTGCTCCGATGATGAAGTCATCGATGCACGAAAGCAGCTGTATCGGCTGCATGAGCTGCTCGAACCTGTTTCAACCTATGAGTGGACGTATGGTGCAGGACGTCAGCGGAGGCATACCACGACGAACGCAGATGTTGCAGATGCAATTCGGGCAATCGATGCAGCACAAGAATGCTTGGAAAGAAACGCTTGGAAAGTGTTGATCCACATCGGCGCAAGCACGGTATCCGACATGCAACAGGTTACTGCATCTCTTGCGGCGATGCTTGGCTCGGCGATTCCGTTCCCCTGCAACAGAGCGATTATTTTACGCTCTGCATGGAGGTACCCTGCGGTGTTTCTCGGGGATATCAATTTCGGCGGTTTGTACAGCCATTCGCTCATGAATGTTGTAGATGACGAAACACTGCGCTCCTTAATTGCGTTGCCGATGCAATCGCACGGTGAAAGCTATCAGGTGTTGCATATCGGCGAAGCCGCGCGTGGGGAACGCATATGGAATACAACGCCCCCGAGAGTAACACAGCAGGATAGAGCCTGCTTCCTCGGGGTGCTGGAAAACAAACGGGAATATTCATACGCACTGGATGATCTTCGACAGCACGCTTTTGTGACAGGCGCAACTCGCTCCGGCAAAACGACAAGCGTTCAGAAAATTCTGTATGATGCACACAGGCACGGCATTCCGTTCATTGTCCTCGAGGCGGCAAAAAAAGAGTATTGGGAACTGAAAAATGCAATCGGGATGGAGAAAGCTCGGGTCTATTCTGCCGGTGCGGATGCATTGCCTTTGCGTGTCAATCCGTTTGTGCCGGAATTGGGCACAAGACTTTCCTTTCACATTCAAAGTTTGGTTGACGTGTTCCTTTCTGCATTCGACAATGACGACCCAATTCCGGAAATATTAACGCTCCTGATATATAAATGCTACGAAGTTCACGGCTGGAACCCGGAACAATACATAGACGGGAGCGAAGAACTGACCTATCCGACGCTCGGAGATATGCTCACAAATGTGAACGACGTGGTTCGTCACATCGGGTACGATGCCGAAATAGAGCGTCGGATGGCAGCGGTCATCCGTGCAAGAATTGAGCCTTTGGTTCTGAACTATGGTTCTGTACTGAATACGAACGAAACACTTTCCGTAGAAGACCTGTTTCAAACCTCTGCTGTCATTGAACTTGATGATTTTTCGGAAAAGGAGCGGCCTTTTATTGCCAGCCTGATGGCTTTGAAGATTCGGGAACACGCACAGCAGTGCAGCCAGTCGCCCCGCTTGGAACGTTTGGTGATTGTGGAAGAAGCACATACGATTATGCCAAACCCGGAATTACCCAGTGCTTCACGAAATGCGGCGCGATGCGCCGGATACTTTTCGAATATGCTGGCAGAGATCAGTGCCTATGGAACAGGAATCGTAGTTGTCGAACAGCGTCCGGCACTGATTGCCCCCGGAGCAATTGCCAACACGGGAATTAAGGTCATTCATACACTCCAGCAAGGTGCAGACATAGATACGGTTCTGCAAGGACTTGCACTTGCGCAGAACGCAAATACCATCATTTCTCGTTTGAGGATCGGGCAGGCTGCCGTGTCGTTTCCTCAAGCAAAACAGATTTGTATTGTCAACGTTCGCAAAAACGATGCAACAAACAACCGTGCACATTTGGGCTGCATCTTTTGCAACGACCCAATGCACTGTGCCTCGCATTATCAAATACCCCCGTATGCCATGAACACAATCCGTACAAGAGGCGTCAGTGCATCCGTGCTCCGAGATTGCGTCACCGCAATCGCCAGCTACAACGGTCTTGACGGCGGTGAGTTGTCGGTAGAAGAAAAAATGTGCATTGCAGGGCGACTCTGCAAGGAATTGTTCGGTGGAGAGAAAAATCCGCTACAGCTTCGGCGAACCTTATATGGGCTGTATCGGACATATGCGAACCGGTAAAATCAAAAAGGAGTGATTTCAAGTGAGCTCGGATTTCGGAAAAACAGCAAAAGACTCGATTTCGAATGTTGAAAGCGCAGACGCCCATGCTCGGTCTTTTGATGCTCCACCGGTCACCGATGTCAGAGAGCAACGTTCCGCAGCAACAGATATTCCCGCAGAATCAGCTACTCAGGAAGCTTTGAAGGAAAAGCTCGATCGGGTTCTTGACGAAAAAGAGTATGTGCATTGGGAGAACCCCGAGGCAAAAGCACGAAACCGTGAGATGATTTGCGACTATGATGCAAAGAAACGTGCGGTGGACAAAGCGACGCTCATGACACAGCGGGATACGCTTGTAAAATACAGCGATTACTTCGATCAAGCGGCGATTGAGAGAATCAGAGCCGAGATCGGAAGTGGCAAAGTCGAAATCTACAACGAACCCTACTTCGTTGAAAAATGGGCGCCGGCTGAAAAGGAATATAGAATTACGGGATTGAGAGAAATGCAGGACGGAAAAATCTGTATCCGTGACTGCGAAAATGCCGACACAATGATTCATACATCCTCGCATGAGAGTATGCATGATTTGTCCTTTCAGGCGAAAAAAACAGAATCTGAGCATACTTACGGTGCGGACAAGACTCCGCTCGCAGTTTCCCGAGAAAAGCTGCAAAGCGGCATCCACCAAATCGAAACTGTTCGATGCACTGCGGCAGACGGTGCGGAGGCTGTCAGCAGCAAGGAATGGAATCGCTACCTAAATGAAGGCGCAACGGAAATGTACACCATTGAGGCGATGCTTGACCGTGGAGAACCCCCCAGATTCGATTCCTATACGCAGGAGGTTTGCTGGGCACTGCAGCTTCGCGAAAAAGTTGGAGCCGATACAATGGCAGGGGCTTATTTCGGAGGGGATGTTTCCCGCCTTGAGTATGCGGTAAACTCCATGAGCGGTGCCGAATCCGCATGGTCTGATCTAAACGATAGGATCAATGCATGGCATAAAAGTGTAACACCGCTCTGCCCCGAGGGGGATCGGACGATCAAGGCAGAAGTCGATGCAATCCTCGACAACATGTCAGGCAATAATGCGCGCAGCAGAAAGCGGGTGCTCAAAAAATGAAAACGGTATATGATTGGTTCTGTGAGTATGCGCAAGGTGTGCTGATGGGCCGAGATCAAAGCTGCAAGGAAAACGTCACTGCCGGAATTCGAGCATTCCTTACGGAAATGGATATGCTGGAGGAGTCAGACCCGGATGGAAAGGTCAGTCGACGTGAATTGCTTCGCTTTAAAATGATGCCTGCGGATACATTTGCGGCGTTTTTTGAGCATTACGAAGAACGGTCGAAAATTCTACAAGTCCGCAGCGAATGCGCACTTTTGGCGATGGAGCGTATTCAAAACGGGGTTCTGTTAAGCAAGGACGCCAAAATCACCAAACTTTCGTCGTTTTTTGAACTGGCCGCAGGGCTAGTGAAGGATTCCCGCTATGCGTCGTGGATCGACGAAATGCTTGCATCGATTCAAAAAGATCTTGCTTTTGCTGCGGGTCAATCGAACGAGCTTAGTGATGACATGGCGGAATGGCTTGGGCAAAAGGGTTGAAATGAGGAAGAAAGGTTGAAACATTATAATTTGAGTACCATTCCCAAAAAGGCGCACAAATCCAAGCCCCTCAAAAAACGGGCTTTTCAAAGAGGCGAGGAGGGTGTATAATTCAAGTGGCGCTGGGCGTCACGAGATAGCCTTGCCTTTGTAAGATGAAGATGGCCTCCTCCACAGAAACTGCTCTATGCTCTGGCGGAGTGTTGCAGCACCGATACAATTCGGCGTTATAGGGTTCATTCTTCTTGAGAATGTTGTAGATGGCAGTCAGCAGCATCCTTGCAATGGCAACGATGGCTTTTTTGTGACCCCGGCGCTTTTTAAGACCTAAGTAGCGGTTACGGACTTCCGGGAACCGCTTTGCCCGAATGGCACAAAGTGCGCACTGAACAAGCAACGGCTTGATATAGGCTCCAGCCCGGCTGATTCTGGTGGTTTTCTTCTTCCCGGCACTCTCGTTGTTCTGCGGCGTAAGACCAGCCCAGGAGCACAAATGCTTCGAGGTGGGAAACACGGACATATCCACTCCGATTTCAGAGATAATGCCAATCGCGGCGAAGGACTGGATACCCGGCACCGTCATAACAAGATTTAGTTGAGGGAGATACTTTTCAGCAGTTGTCAGAATCAGCGACTCCAGATTAGCCTTGCACAGTTCAAGGCTGTCCATGTGGGAACGGATGATGCGGAGCTTTTCAACCTGTTCAGCACACATCTCTCCGTCTACAGCAGCAAGCACCTGTTCATTGGTTGCTTTCATACCCTTTGTGCGGAAGCCGGAAACATCCGTAATTTTCTCTGTTGGATTTTCCAGAATCCTGGTTGTGATTGCGGAAGCGGCTTCGCCGAACACATCCGAGAACACATCGTCCAGTTTGAAATTGGAAACGGTAAGGCAATTTTGCGCCCGATTTTTCTCACCGGTTGTGAAGTTGGTGAGTTTCCAGCGATAGCGTACCAACTCCCGAAGTCGGCGGATATCCGCCGGAGGGATAAAGCTGCCGGAAACAAGGTTGTGCTTGAAGATGTCGGCGATCCACTTTGCGTCTCGTTTGTCTGTTTTCTTGCCCCGAATGGCTTTCACATATTTGGGGTGAGCCAAAACAATATTGCAGGTGTGCTCCAGAACGTTGTAAATCGGAATCCAATACTTCCCAGTGGATTCCATACACACATCTTTGCAGTTATTTTCTGCTAACCAAGCGGCACACCGACGCAGATCTCCAGTAAAAGTAGAAAAACGCCTGCTCTTGTAGGTTGTTACGCCGTGGTCATTGGTAGAAGCAATACAGGCAACAACAAAGGATTTGTGGACATCCATTCCGCAACAGATGGGGTAAACGATTTTAAGCATAACACATCCCCTCAAAATAATATTTGAGGGAGCAGGCAGGGACTGGACGCTCGCTGAAAGATTGAAGTAGTTCGTCTCTCCAAAGATAAGGTTACAGGGTGCTAAGTCCTACTCATTGGTGCTTGAAAGAGCGTCCGGCACACATAATTATTCAGTCCAGCGCAAGGCTGAGCCTATTCACCTCCACGTGCTCTGTAGTGTGCCTGCTTCCTCAAGCATATTCTAACAAATTACGACTTGCTGCGATAGAGGCTTTGTGTTTCATCCCCTTTGGTGCCTTGGAGCGCAGCGGAAAGGAATGGTCATAAATATGAGCAACAGAAATAATACGCCGAACAGAGGTCGTCCTGGCAGCACATGGAAAAATCCGAACCGATACCGCTGGGTTTCCGACAACTCCAATACATCGCAGGTCGAGCAGAATGTCAACACGGGAAATAACGGGAAGTCCGCGGCTACCCGTATTGATGTAAACATACACAGGAGCGAAAAAAGACCGCCCGCCTCCGCAGAAACACATATCGAGGCAAATGGACGCAGCGGTAAAGCACCGGCAAGTGAAACACACGTAGAGACCACCGGACGCGACCGCAAAGGCGCTGCGAACAGAACACGTATTGAGCGTAATGAACAGCATACCGATAGTCGGAGTGGTACGAGAGTCGAAGCAAACCGCAGCGGGAATACAAATTGCGACTACCTTGAGGCGGGTACCGTGGTTGACGGGCGGTTCCAAATTGTCTCCGCAATGGGAGGCAGCGGAGCGGAGGCGGCTCTCTATGTTGCAGTCGACACGCAAACGGGCAAAGAAATTTGCCTGAAGATCTATCGGGACGAAACACATATCAGGAGAGATGTAAGAGACGCATTGCTTCAAGTCCGGCATCCTAATGTGGCAGAGCTTCTTGCATATGGGACTTGGGAAAGAACAATTTACGAAGTCTGGACGTTATATCAGGGCGAGGGACTGGACCAAATACTCAGTAAAGGCTGTTTGAACGAAGCTGTTTTCAAAAAATATCTGTCGCAGATGAACTTGGCCTTAAATGCAATCCACGAGGCGCGAATCGTCCATCAGGATGTAAAGCCGGCCAATATTTTAATCACGACTAACGGAGTTGCCGTTTTGATTGACTTCGGCGTAAGTGCGCTCCTTGAACAGGGAAGAGATACCGCCAGAACGCATGTGACAATTGTTGGGCACACTGCGGAATATGCGGCTCCGGAAAGCGCGGACGGCTATTCGTGGGAAGCATCGGATTACTACTCCCTTGGCATCGTGTTTTTTGAAGCACTGACCGGCCGCACGCCTTTTTCTCATTTTGGCGAAAACGAAGCAACGGCCAAAATAATGGCACAGGTAACCGTCAAGCTTCCGAGGATTGAAAAATATTCCAAGGCGATG
Organism: Faecousia intestinalis; assembly: GCF_040096185.1. Lineage (NCBI taxonomy): Bacteria > Bacillati > Bacillota > Clostridia > Eubacteriales > Oscillospiraceae > Faecousia > Faecousia intestinalis. Next base: position 8,928 of record NZ_JBBMFF010000257.1, read on the forward strand.
CAGCATCTGTTTATCGGACTTCTCCAGTATGAGCGTGTTTCCAAAGACAATCTCCCGCTGCGCTGGGGCTATGAGGCTGTAAGTGCGTGGCTCAAAGGAGATTATGCGAAATATGTTATTTCTCCGAGCAAATCGCAATCTGCACTGTCGGCTCAGGGAACTCACTCGTTCAATGGGAAGAACTTTACTCTCCCCGATGAGATTCCACAGCTGGTTGTCGAATTGGCCTACCATTGGGAAAACGGCCTTCTGCGAATGAACAGCGATAACGGCAGCTTCCCATTGTTGTCGACAGACTTTGCAAAAGTAGGCGCTACTGAGCTGCACGATATTTGCAATCGTCACCGAGATGTGACGAACAAGGCTGTTTCTTATCATCATTTCCTTTACGAGCTGTATCCTAAATTCCCCTATTATGCGTGGCGTGGGTTTGTCGCACAAAATTCGCAGGAGCTTGGAAACGCAATTCTCGGTGCGCTTTGGGAAGAGAAAAACAAGACCGTTCTCGGTCGTAGTGCAAGTGCTTTCGCCATGGAGAGACAACAAAATACACTTTCCTTTGCTGAGCTGAAAGAAATGTTCGTATATCACACCATTTCAGACTACCTTTCCCGTATTGGCTCAAACAAACGCTCCGGTACAATTCTTGAGTATGAGAATCAAGTCATCCAATATCGCGGAGCACCGGAAATCGGATATTATCGCACCGCTTACGCACTCTCAGGGTCGACAAAGCTGCTACTGGGCGGAGCGTTCTATTCGGATTTGAATGCACTGCTTCAAAAAGTGAATCATGAAATTGAAGCTGCCATTCGCGGTAAAAACAACGATTCCTTTATTAACTTTTATCATAGTATCTTTGACCCGTATTCCAGAAAGACAAATCCCGGATTTATTGCGTGGGCAGAAGCCATCGGGATCGGCGACAAGGTCACAAAGCTTCAAGCTGCACTGGGGAGGTTGGAAAAATGAGTGGACCGAAATTGAGTGCTTTTGAGCTGGAAGAACGTCGTAAGAAGGAGCTGGAGCGCAAGCAGCGGGAAATTGCAGCCGAAAACGCCAAATCCATGCATTGCATCCAAGAGGCACAGCGTTTGCTGAAAACGCTTGATCGTGAGCGTGGCTGTTTGTTGCAGCAGCAGCGAATGCTGGAAAGCTCGATGCTTTCCAATGGTGAAAAGCAGAGTATTCGCACAGCGATTGAGCGTCGGTTGAATATGCTGAACGATGTGGAACGTGCGCGCAAGCTCGTTCCTACCACGGTCGGATACAGCGAAACGCCGGAGGCGGCACGTGCGCAATATAGTACCATAAGTGAGAAATTGGGCAAATGCCGGTCGGCAAATGAGCGGTATACCGGTACCCGCGGCAATTATGAGGCTGCGCTTGCCCCACTTGCACAAAAGCTGTGCGATTCGGTTCGAGTCAACGGGTTTCCGCTGGAGCAAGCACTTTCCGAACTGCCCCCGAGGGTTGTAACGCAAGTTCTGGAGCGAGAAGAACAAGCTGATTTGAGTGAAGAAAAGGCAGAGCTGATTGCAAAAGCGCAAAAAATCATCGATAACGCAAATGCTTCGGAGACATTTCGGGAAGAAGCGAGAAATGCGATCGTTCGCATTGATTGTGCGGCAGACAAACGAGAATTGCATTCCGTGCGTTCCTTGATTCTTGACGAGATTGAGCGCAAGCTTGAAAAAATCGAGCCCTTGCTTGAAGGCTACCATGAACTTCTTAGCAGAAAAAATGCGCTCGCCGCTGCTTGCGGCAACGGGGAAATCGAATTGCCGGGTAGCTTTGACAGTAAGGAGGCTCTGCAAAACACAATGCAGCAGCTTAGAGCAGAGATCGAAGCAGAAGAACAGAAAGCCCTGCGGAAAGCCGAGCAACGTGAAATTGCGATGGCAATTGATTTGGCAATGAAAGAGCTTGGGTATCCGCTCTTGGGCGCGAAAAACGGTGGTTCCGATTCTCATGTGAAGATGAAGATTTTCCAATTTGACGAGCAGACTGGTTTGGAGGTTCGTCAAGATGTCATAGGGCAGATTCGGATCCGCGTCGTCGGCATGGCAAACGAGGAGAAGAAACCAACCGAGAAGGATGCGGACCTTCTCTTGACAGAACAACAAAAATTCTGTGGAGAATACGATAAGATCGTAAAGAAACTTCAAGAAAAAGGAGTCCGTCGTTCCAAGGAAATATGCCGAATGGAGCCTGACACACGACATGCTGCCTATGTCAATATGGTAGACTACGGCACTACTGCACCCGCAAAGCCATCCACCACAGCGACACCGGCGCAGCTTCATGTTGAAGCGAAAAAGGAAACGCAGAAACAGCAACGTAGAAGTACCAAAAAAGTGAACAAACAGGAGAAGTACCAAAAAGTGAGCAAACAGGAAAGGAGCGCACAGTAAATGGCTGAATTTAGAAGCAGAGCGAATCAAGGAATTATAACTGTTGCAGGGGACGACGAAGACATTTTGCTGTGCCCAAACTGTTTCTTTCCCAATAGCGGAACGGCACGAGAGTGCGTTGCCTGTAATTATACGCTTCAAAACGGCAATGTGCGTTGGTTGAGAGCCGGCTTCATCCGTCCTTGCAGCAACCCCAATTGTACGGCTTTTGTTTTTTCACGCGACACGCAGTGCCCAAAATGCGGGCATCCAATCGGGAACTCCAATCAAGCTCCTTCGGCAGAAGATACCAACGCTCCCACATCTGCTGAAATGCCGAGAGATGTTCTGATTTGCCCGGAATGCCATGCGGAGAATCCGCTTAACGCATCGCAATGCAGTATGTGTGACGCTCCTTTGCATAATACGGCAACTGCAAAATCCGGTGCAATGGTTCTTAATTTTCATAATCTGCGAACCGAAAGAGTGGTGCAACTGTCGCTTCCTGCAAATGGCACAATTATGATTGGCCGGGAAGGCTTGCTTTCCGGGCAGTTCCCGGCGGACGGAAGTCAGAGTAACGTGAGCAGAGTTCATATGTCTTTGCTTCAGCGTGACGGGAGAGTTTATATTCGTGACGAACGGAGCACGAACGGTACTTATGTGAATTATCGTGAAGTAACGCCGGGACGAGAGCTTCCCATTGAAAGCGGAAGTGTGATCGAGCTCGGGCCGAATGCCAGAGAAAACAGGTATTCGGAATACTTTGAACTTACTTATTGACTATGTATATTGATCAAATACTTTATCCGATTGAATCGCTCGGGCCGGGAAAACGAATGGCGATTTGGCTTGTCGGCTGTCACCGAGGCTGCAAAGGGTGCAGCAATCCGGAACTGTGGTCTACTGAAGGACACAGGGATGTTCCCGTTTCTGCTGTCCTGCAAACGATCCATGAGATTCATCAAGAAAACCAAATTGACGGTTTTACGATTACCGGCGGAGAGCCGATGGAGCAGGCAGAAGAACTTCTTGCATTGATTTTGGGCTTGCGCCAAATCAGCAGGGATATTTTGGTGTTTAGCGGATACCGCATTGAAGAACTTCTGAAACGCAAAGGCGCATTTTCGATGATTCTGGAGAACATCGCCGTTTTAGTTGATGGTGCTTATTGCGAAGAACTAAATGAGCAGCTTCCACTTCGTGGATCTTCCAATCAAAGAGTTCTGCTGATTGACACGACTTTTGCGGAACCCTATGCCGACTATTTGCGGCAGGAACACAGTCCGACCCAAAATATGTATTTTGACGGGGTGACCACATCTGTCGGCATCCATCGCAAAGAATTCCGAGACGAACTGAAACAAAAATTGCAAAAATATGGAGTAAGGAGTGTTGAAGATGGCTGAAAACAAATGGCGGGAAGAATTGGACATTTTCAGAAAGATCAAGCCTTGTATCGTACTGGAGGGAAATGTATTTGACCGCTTCCACTATGAAAAGGATCCGGCGCAGCGGATGCGCGAGCTTTCGAGCTATATTCTGCGCTTTTTGTCGGATGCCGGATACGATATCATCTCGTACTATGACGATGCCTCCGGTTTCTACGGAGATGGCTATGGAGATGACATTGCAAAATTCGAGGCACTTTGCCATAACGTCCCCAGCGTAAGAATCCAGAACGATCGGATTCCCTGCGCTTTTTCGGATGACAACTCATCCATCGGCGAAATCCTGAGCAGCGTCCTTGGTCAAACGCACCAGGCTGTTGCGGTGATCATGGATATGGCATCTCGATATATTGTATCTCCGGACAATATGTCAAAATGCGAAGTGAATGCATATGCCAACATGATGCGTGCACTGCGTCAGGCGCAAGACGTGCAAGTAAATGGAGATTACACGAAAAACATCGTGATACTCCTTGTAAATAAGGTCAATGACTTGCCGGTGTGGTTCTACTTGGACAATCCGGATGTGAAAACGATTCATGTTTCCACGCCGGACAGTAGCGAACGGATGGAGTTCATTTCCGGAGACAATCTGAGGAACTTCTTTGATTCTTCCGTTTGGAACGAGGACATTTCCTCTTTTGAAGGAGATGGACAAGCGCAACTGATTAAATTGCAGAAGCGGTTTGTCGGCCTGACAGAGGGCTTCACCTATTCCGATCTTGTAGGAATGCGAAAGCTCTGTATCAACGAAAAATATCGTATTGCACAGTTGCCCAGCGTCGCGGAGTTCTATCGCTATGGTGTGCGGGAAAACAAATGGGCGAAAATCAGCGGAAAAACGATTCGCAGCCTTGAAGACTCTCTGCATTCCCGTGTGTTGGGACAGGATCATGCAATCAGCAAGGTGATGCGCACCGTAAAGCGCAGCGTGGTGCTGAAAGGAAACGGCAACCGCCCTCGCGGTGTGCTCTTCTTTGCGGGTCCTACCGGAACCGGTAAAACCGAAACAGCGAAGGCTTTGGCTGAGTACATTTTCGGTGATGTAAGCTGCTGCATCCGCTTTGATATGTCGGAATATCGGCAGGATCACTCCGATCAAAAGCTCTTAGGAGCGCCTCCCGGCTACATCGGCTATGAAGCAGGCGGTCAGCTCACAAACGCTGTTCGCAACAACCCGTTCTCTATCATCTTGTTCGACGAAATCGAAAAAGCACATCCGTCTATTTTGGATAAGTTTCTTCAGATCCTCGACGATGGCCGCTTGACGGATGGGCAAGGAAATACAGTCTATTTCTCCGAATCCATAATCATTTTCACGAGCAATAAGGGCATCATCGAAGAAGTCGAAGAAAGAAGCCCCAACGGAATTGTTCGCATAGTGAATCGGCAGTTGTTGGATCCGAAGAAGAATTCGACAAAAGAAGTCGAGGACGCGGTGACGGCCAGTATAAAGAACTATTTCAAGTTTACTCTTAGCCGCCCCGAAATCCTAAACCGGATCGGTGAAAATAACATCGTGGTATATGACTTCATCCGAGAAAAAATCGCAACTCAGATCTTGGATAAAGAAATCGGAGAGCAATTGAAAACACTTGAAAATGATCGCGAGGATCATATCGAGCTTGCTCCGGAAGCCAAGTTGTTCCTTCTTTCAAAAGCTACGGAAGATGCGACTCTTGAAAACGGAGGCCGCGGCATTAAGAATCTCGTCTTTTCCTCGTTGCTGACGCCGCTCGCTGCATATATCGCGGATAATGATATCTCAGAGGGAGCCAACATTCGTGTTAAGCGCATTCGCTACGACGGAAATGGCGATCCTGTAGTGGATGCAGAGGTGTTGAGATGAAAATCTATTGCAAAATGGAAATCGGGCGTGGCAAAACAGCCATCGAGGATCGGGTTCTAATTGGAAGTACTGTTTTAGCGGGCGGAAGCTATCAGGCCGAAGCGCCTGATAGCGATTCGCCACTGTGTATTGCAGTGGCGGACGGTGTCGGCGGGAATAGCGCAGGCGATGTTGCTGCGCATATTGCCGTGAACAGCCTGCTCTCATTCCAGCTTCCCGAGGATATCAAAGCGGAGGAACTTCTGCAAATCATCCGGGATACCAATATGCACATTATTGAGGAATCCCGCAGAGTGTCATTTTTGTATAACATGGCTACGACATTGAGCGGACTGTGCCGTGTCGACAGAAAGTGGCTGCTGTTCCACGTCGGAAATACCCGCGTTTATACCTGGAGCAGTCCCTATCTCTCGCAGCTTACGACCGATCACTCAAAAGCGCGGGAATTGCGATTGATGGGCATGAGCGATGAGGAAATCGAACGTACCGGTAATGCCACAGCAATTACAGCCTGTTTAGGTAATGGCGATATGGTCTTTGCGGAAGCACTGCGGGTGGAGGATGTTACGAGTGAGGTTGCAGCAGCGCAAATGGTTCTGCTGACCTCTGACGGCGTCCACGAATTTATCCCTCGTGAAATATTTGAACGGAGTCTGCAATCAGCAAACGATATCGATCTGTATTTATCGCAGGCATTGAGCTGTGCACGTCAGAACGGTTCTTCCGATGATTTGTCAATCATTTTGGTCGATTTGCGCTGCTGAGAGCGCATTGATCCTGCGCTTTTTGAGGTGCTTGATGCATGTTTGGTTATGTAAAGGTTTATGAAGATGAGCTGCTTGTCCGTAATTGGAAACGTTACAAGCACGCCTATTGCGCATTGTGTCGGCAAATCGGCTGTTACTCGCAAGCGGCGCGCATGATGCTTTCCTATGACATGGTGTTTTGTGTCACCTTGGCAGAAGCTGCGATTCCCGATGAGGACAGGCATTGCAAAAAAGGCATATTCCGCCATTGTAAAAAATGCTGCGGTGACGAAATGCTGCAATATATGGGGGCAGTCAGTGTAATCCTTCAGTATTACAAGCTCAAGGACGACGTGCTCGATGGAAAGAAAAGCAGAAAACTCCTAATGTGCGCAATTGAAGATGGCTACCATAAAGCAAGGAAGGCCTACCCGGAAATCGAAGCCAAAATTTCTGATGCTATGAGGAATGTTGCTGCTCTGGAACAGCGGTACTGCACAGACTGGGAGCAGCTAGATCACTGCTTTTCGGACATTCTGTACCAGGTTTTTCTTTGTGCACCGCGCAAAGATGAGTTTACGGATATTCGAGCACAGCTTTCCCGCCATACGGCGGCATGGGTCTACTGGTTTGATATGCTGCAAGATTTGGAGGAAGATCGAAAAGAGCATACCTTTAATGCGATTCTCCTGCATGAGGATGAAGACTCAGCTATCTCCCGTGTGAAGGCGCTCCTTATAATGCATATTACGGAAGCAGAAGCGCTGTGCGAATTGTTGCCGTATACAGACAATATGGCAATCATTCAGAACATTGTAGCAAACGGTCTGCCCAGACAGATGCTGGATGCGGGAATCTTGCTATAAAAGCAGGAGAGTTTCCAATATGGATATCGGGGTGCTGATAATTATTGCGGTAATCGTGTTTTGGCAGTCAGGAGCATTCGGAAGCGCAAGAGAAAGAAACAAAAAAGCGACTTTATCAAAGCGAACGAATCCATTCCAACGCTTTGCGAGGAACCCTTCCGACTAAATGGGCGGCTTCAGCGTTGTGCAGAAGAACGGACTAGCAACAAACAGCGTGAATGCGCCTTAAATGCTATTTGCGATTTCTTTGAGGAGCTTGGCGCTGATTTTGCGGAACGCCTGCGTTCGCAGAAAACGGATATGTAAAGAGTCAAATGACTGCGGAAACAGGGGCTATGATGGCACTCTGAAAAAATAGAGAAAGCGCAACAGTCTGTTCAACGCAGCCAGAAATAGGACTCGAATAAGAGGAATTCAAATGAAGTGCCACAATATACTGGGAGTTAAAGAGTGCGCAAGTGCTGTGGAAATTGAGAGAGCATATAATCAGAAAATGCGTGCGCTTTCTATGCAAAAAGGAAACTTTGAGGAAAAAGCTTACGAAAGAAAGTGCGCAGAGATAAGGAAAGCTGGCGATGATTGTAACCGCTGGCTAAGCGCCGGACCTACTGATCAACTAAAAATGCGCGCCAAAGATCTGATAAAGCCTCCATACAAGTCAAAGCGCATGTATAGTACGATCGGCTGCTGTACTTGCTGTAATGATAACTGCGGAGATGGAAACAAGAGCTTTTGCGACAGTATTTGCTGTAGTGAATGCCAGTCGGTTCCAAGGTTCTTCGACATCCTCTTTTGGATTGTGCTGGGCGTAATTGGGGGATTCTTTTTGCTGCGTGCAATCTTTAGAGGAATTGCCAGAGCAATTAGAACCGGTAAGCAAACGGCGTATGACAACGCGGTGCAGAAGTTGCCTTCCTTACGTGCCGACGCTTCACGCTTGAGTGCGCAGCTTCAGAATTTTTCGGAGACCAGAAAGCTGCAACAGGAGCGTGAGCGTGAGCTAAGTGCTTTTTTAAGCTTTTTCGAAAGCATAGGGGCAATTCCGGCGGATTCGCTTCGAGCTGCGGAGCACGACCGAGTTGAAAAGCAAGTTGCCTCGGAGCAGTCTGTGCGGTCAGTTTACAATCGGATTATTCAAGAAATAGATAATGCAGAGCGAATCGTCCGGCGCGGACGACCGCGATGAGGGAAAGAGTGGCCAAATGAAATACCATGACATATTGGGTATACGTGAAAATGCGACACCGCAGAAAATCGACGCAGCATACACGGAAAAAGAGACGCTACTCGTGCGGCAGCGAGAGGAACTGGGTGAAAAAGCTTTCAGCACGAAGAAACGCGAGATCGATAAGGCGAAAGCAGACTGCCTCGTTTGGCTCGAATTGCCACACGCCGAGCGCTTAAAGCGGCGAGCGGCAGAATATGTAAAGGCTGCCCCAAATCGAACAAATGGCGTTGTTTTCGGCGTTTGCACAGGCATTGATGCACTGTGCGGTAATGTGTGCAATGGCTGTGGAAGCCGCGATTCCGAGGGGTGCTGTGAAGATGCTTGCGGCTGCGGCGGTGTTCCGATCGCAATTGATGCCATTGCGTGGACTGCAGTTGCAATACTCCTGATCGTTAAAATTAGTCAGGGAATCTTTCGCATTTCCAGAAGATGGAGAATTCGGCGTTACAATAACGCTGTCACCGAAAAGCCTCACTTGGAATCACAAATTGCATCAATTCGCAGTAGTGCAGACCGAAAAATTCAAGAACAGCGGTCAAAAGAAACACGACAACGTGAGTTGAATATATACGCTGACTTTTTCGAAAGTATCGGCTCTGCCTCAACAAGTGAAGTGCGGGCACAGGAATCGGCGCGTGTCGAAAAGCAAAAAGACGAAGTTGCAAGGACAGAGCAAAACATCAATGACCTGAATGCGCGGCTCGAAAAGGTAAACGAAATTATCCGGCAAGGCCGGCCGTAGCAAGGTAAGCAAAGTAAAAAAACAGGAGGAGAAAAAACGCAAGTGCAATAAAAAATGAGGAGGAGAAAACGAAGATGACATTAGAAGAACTGAAACGTCTGGCAGAGCAGGGGGACACCGAAGCAATGATCGAAATTTCGGATCGAGTATATGACAAGGACAGCTATGAAAAAATTGCAGAAGCAACATCGTGGGATCTCCGTGCAGCCGAAGCTGGAAGCTTGGCGGGAATTATGCGTTCAATCACAGGATGCACTTTGCTTGCCGTCATCAATCTTTTGCCGAACATTAAAGACTGGAAAGAAGCTCTGCTTTATTCACAGCAGACATTGCGCTGGTGTGATGTTGCATTGAAAGAAGTCCGTCTCGATCAAGATGACCTTAAAATGGTGACGGATTCAAGAAACGACTGCCAGTATTATTGCGGCGTATGTCATTATTATCAGGACAACTATGACGAGACGGTTCGGACACTTTACGGCTTGCAGCAAACCCACGCATATGCCCTGTATGGCGTATGCATGTATGCTTTGGGCTCCCGCGACATTGAGCATCGATCAAGTGCACGTGATGATCTGAAAACAGCGTATCAGTTTCTCTCATATGTCGAAAGAGATTCGGCGTATATTACCTCTGATAAGGAATACTATGAAGATGCAATCCTGTCATTTGCAGCGTATGAATTGTCCTGCTGTTACCGCATTGGACTGCCCGGAACATTGAATCCGGATTTGGAGCGCAGCGTGCGCATCATGAGTTTCGTTCTGCCAAACCTGAAGTACGATTTCTCAAAGCCCTTGTTGCAAAAAGAACTTGCCAAATATAAAAAGAAGATGCTTGGCGGGTACAAATATATAGGGTAGTTGCAGGTATTCCAAACTGTAAGCGAGGAGGAATTTCCGTGTCGAAAGAAAACAAGACAATTTTTGAAAAGAACCCCTACATCGTCCCTCGAACAATCCATGGCACGTTCTTTTTGGTTAACATCGGAGATAACTATGCCGGAGATCGGTGCGCACTGCATGAAGTGAATCAAACAGGGATATTTCTGTGGAACCAGATTGATGGTAGGCGGACGAGTGCAGATATCGCAGTGTTATTAAATAATGCAATTGTTGCAGATATAGATATGGCTACCATTATGCGTGATACAGAAGAATTTTTGGCTTCTCTGAAAGAACTTGCTTTCGTGGAGGTGGTCTCTCATGGATGATCGATATATTCGTGGTATGGAAATGCAAACGCTCGACTTTGCCACCGACAAGAGACTCCTTTGGGAAAAGAACCATCAGATCTACTCCGTCATATTCGAGATTACGCCAAGGTGCAACTTCAACTGCGTCCATTGCTACCTGCACGATCATCATTGCTCGGAAGAATTGCCCTTGCATGAAGTACTTCGAATCATTGATATTCTCTATGAGAAAGAAGTGCTGTTTTTGACCCTAACAGGCGGCGATATTTTTACGAGGAAAGATTTCGCAGATATTTATCTTTATGCAAAGAAAAAGGGCTTTATCATTGAACTGTATACAAATGGTGCGCTTATCGACGAAAAGTATGTACAAATGTTTAAGGAGTACCCCCCGCTGTTGGTCGATATTTCGCTGTATGGTTCATGTGAGGAAACATACAAAAAGGTTACCGGTGTTTCCGGCGCCTTTAACCGTATCATGAAGAATATCCGGGCGCTTCTAGATGCGGGAATCCGGGTATCTGTAAAAGCACCGATTCTGAATCTCTACTATAATGAGCTGCCAAAGCTCAAGGACATTGCGGAATCCTTCGGAATTCCTTTCCGTACCGGCTTTGAAATTTTTCCTTCTGTCGATAATGACAGCAGCGTTCAACAATATGCTGTTTCAACTGCGGATGCTCTTCGGTATGAATTTGGAGAGTTCGACAAGCGACCCCGAACTTTCGGAGAGGAAGAAGATGCGGAATATGTGGACTTGCTGAAAGAACGCCCACTGTTTCGCTGTAAGCTCGGGAGGGCAAGCTGCGCGATTGATTATGAGGGGAATCTCTGCGCCTGTATGTCTTTCCGGCATGCAGGAAAACCAATCACAATGGAAACGTTTGACGAAATATGGAAAAGCTTCGGCGAATATCCGAAAATGAAAGCGGATATATCCTATCGGTGTCTGCAATGTGAGGCATATGATCTTTGCGATATCTGTCCCGCAATGATGGAATTTGTTCACGGCAATTTGGAATATGTGGACGAGCACTTCTGCAAAACCGCAAAGGCTCGTTACCTGCATTATGTTAAGCACATTCCAATCGAAACGGTCGTTGCTTCGGTGGCTGACTAATGATATGGAGGGATTTCCCTTTATATAATTCTTGGAAAGGAGAAGCTATTATGAGTTACGAAAAGCCTGAAATCAAAAAGGTTGAAGCTGATGTTTCTGTTCGTAACATGGCCGACGACAAGGGTGAATGCCACGGCGGTCATTGTGTCCGATGCATCCACGCTTTCGGTTGATGCGCAATACATTGCAGCCGCAAGCAATAGCTGACTCCGGAAAGCGACAGCAGCGTGATGTTTTTTGCAGAAGGAGCAAGCGCACAGGCAGCGCCTCTTTCATGGATGCTTTGACTCGCTTGCAGAGGTAAGCAGGATGACGATCCGTGCTGCTGTCGCTTTCTGTTTTCAGAGCGGACACATAAACCGGCCGTTAATATCTTGAATGCTCAGAAAACAATATACGAGGTGCTTCCGATGAAATGTAACAATTGTGGTGCAGACTGGGGAAACAGTGACAGTTTTTCTGTATGCCCTCTTTGCGGAGAAACGTTGCAAGAAACATCTGCTTTTTGCAAAAACAAGCACTTTCCCTCATCTCCAAACAAACAATTTGATATTAAAAACGGTGTTCTTGTAAAATACTGCGAAAGTTGGTCCCCTGTAGCAAAGGAAGTCGGTGTCCCTGAAGGTGTAACCGTTATCGGCGAGGGCGCTTTTCAAGGGCGCGACGATATTTGCTCAGTCACTGTGCCGCAAGGAGTTGTCAGAATTGAGGCAAATGCGTTTGAAGATTGCCCAAATCTACATTCCCTCTATGTTCCGAATACACTGAAATATGTAGCGCCAAATATCGTCGGTGACGAGATCGGGTGGCTTCCTGGTGTTTTTAGCACAGAATCCGGTGAGGAACTATTGGGTTGGCCGGAAACGTGGCATTTAATTAGTACAGAGGATTTGAGGGGAAACGTTACCCCTGATGATAATAAAGTGGTAGACGATATGCCACCTGTTATGTCTTCTGCTCAAGAATCATCTGAAAATATACAAGCAACTGATTCTTATGGGCCACTCTCCTATGACCCGAATCGTTTTATCTTCTCAGATGATGAACCCGATGTTCTGCTTGAATATATAGGGGACGATGCTGTTGTCAGCGTCCCTTATGGTACAAAAAGCATTGCCAAGAAGGCATTTTATAAACGAAAACACTTGACACATGTTCGACTACCTGAAACGATTCAGACAATCGGAGAACGAGCTTTTTCACATTGTAAGAGGCTGGAGGAAATCAACCTTCCGCAAAGCCTGAGATACATTGGAGAAAGTGCTTTTTCGGATTGTTCGAGCGCTCTCAAGGAATTTGGGCTGAAAAGTATTGAAATACCTTCCGGGGTCAGAACTATTCCCCGATTCTGCTTTGCGTGTAGCTTTAATCTGAAAAAAGTTGTTATTCAAAACGGAGTCCAACATATTGATGATTACGCTTTCCATGGGTGCAAAATCGAGGATTTTTATATACCGGAAAGTGTAGAATATTTTAGTCCGAAGGCACTTTCGAAGGACTGCCCAATTAAGAATGTTTATCTTCTTCCGGCGCATGAGCGCCTTGACGAAAATCGGGTGAAGCAGCTCTTGTTTAGAGAAATTCCTTAAGTATCTGAGCTTAGTTTATTTCTCTCTCGCAGTGGCTGTCACCGGCATGTCACTGCCGACCGGGTCACATGCCACTGCAGTCGGGGAGGACTTTTCTTTCCTATTTCATGCGCTTTCCTTTTGGCTCTATGTCAATAGTTGGAGTAGAGGTAAAACGAATAATCGCAAGTCGTGTCGGAGTGAAAGCTCCGGCGCGATTCTATGTATGGCAGGAGAGAATCTGTATCTGAAATTGCGGAAGCAATCGAACATATAGACGGGAGGTAGTGTCAAGGTTTATGCGCAAATTTGATTCTGGTATCTGGCAGAAATCTATTACAGGGGGTGCTTCGGCACCCCCTTGGTTACGTTTGGGCGGTCGGGGCGCAAAGGGTCAAGGGCGGCGGCAGCCGCTTGTCTTGCCCTTGACGCTTCGCGAGCCGACTGCCACTCACCCGACCAGCAGGTCCTGCTCAATGACCTCCAAGTGCTTCATATTCATGTATTTTTTGCAGCCCCACTGGGTGCCCGCCACATGGCGGAGCCGGGCGCAGACCAGCATCAGGGCGGAGTTGCCGTCAGGGAACGTTCCCACCACGCGGGTTCTGCGGCGGATCTCCCGGTTCAGCCGCTCGATCACGTTGTTGGTACGAATGCGGGTCCAGTGTTCGCTGGGAAAATCGCAGTAGGTCAGGGTCTCCTCAATGCCGTCCTCGACCTTTTTGGCGGCCTCCTTCAGCTTCATGGCGCGCAGCTCGGCGACCACAGCTTTCGCCTTCTCGCGGGACGCCTTTTTGCTCTCCTGGGCGTGGATCGCTTTAAGCATTTTTGCCACAATTTTGACCTTGGATTTGGGCACAATAGAGAAAACGTTGCGGTAGAAATGCACCGTGCAGCGTTGGTATTTGGCGTCCGGAAACACCTCGCCCACGGCCTCCAGCATCCCCATGCACTTGTCGCCGACGATGAGCTTTACGCCGTCCAAGCCGCGTCCACGAAGCCATTGGAAGAAGCTGACCCAACTGGCCTTGTCCTCTTTCATGCCCTCGGCGGCTCCCAAAACCTCGCGAAGGCCATCCTCGTTCACGGCGATCGCCACCAAAACAGCTACATTTTCGTACTCTCCACCCCAGTTGCGGCGCAGGTAGATGCCGTCAACATAGACATACGGATACCGTCCACCCTGCAAGGGGCGGTTGCGCCAATCCTCGATGTGGATGTAGGCTTTCTTGTTCAGCTCGCTGATGGTGGCAGGCGAGACCATGCTGCCCCACAGCGCCTCCGTGATATCCTCTACCCGGCGCACAGAGACACCTGCCAGGTACATCTCGATCAGGGCTTCCTCCACGCTGCTCTCTCTGCGGCGATACCGCTCGATGATGGCAGTCTCGAAGGACACTCCCTTGAGCCGCGGCATATGGAGCGTGACGTCGCCGGAGGTCGTGGTAAGATTCCGGTCATAGTGGCCGCTGCGGTAGCCCTGTCGCGCCTCGCTGCGCTCGTAGCGCGCCGCCTGCGTCAGGGACTCCGCCTCCTTCTCCAGCAGCTCGTTCAGCGTCCCTTCCACACTGCCGCGAACCAATTCTTTTAATTCGCTCTTGATAATTTCCTCGTTCAGTTGTACAATTTTCTCGGACATAGTTTGCTGTCTCCTTTCGAATGTTTGTGTGGTAACTTCATTCTACCAGAGCCTGCAAGCTATGTCTCCTTTTTTGCTCTTTTTCAATTTGCGCAACTTATTGTACATTATCTTGAAAAAATTATACAACGTGGAGCAAGAGAGCTTTTGAGAGAGTAAGGCTATTCTGTCCTTCCCGTCCTCATTGTCCCAGTATATCAAAACAAAAACGCAGAAAAATGCACCATGCCTGCAAAGCATGGTGCATTGTATCCACGAACAGTAGATTTGCCAAATCAATTACCGTTGTTGATACAATTTCAACAACGGTAATTTTTTATTTTCCACCGTCTGAGGAGCGGTTTTTGCGAAAAGCAGGGCTTTTCCCGAATATTTCCGGCCATCGGTGCGATGTACGCCCTAATTTGCTGCGGCCATGATGAGAAAACCCGGGACTTAGCAAAACGGCAATCGTTATAAGAGTAGAAACGATAAATGATTATTTTCCATATAGAAACCCGCCGAAGGCTGAGATGCTGCTCTGAGCCTTGGACGGGTTTTCGCTTATTACCGTGGGACAAAAGGAACAAAAAGGACAGAACCGGGCTGGTATTCTCAGTAATTCTTGATACCCTTATTATCTCACAGGCGCCGTTGCCTTCACAGGACGTCATTTATTATGCGCTTACGTTATCATTTACGAAATTTCCGCATAAAACGAAAGCGTGCGGAAACTGAACATCCCCTGCCAATAATTATGGCTTGTTACGGTTTGACTTTGATTTTGATGAAACATTCAAATGCTCTTTGCTGATTTGGCAAAATTTGCTTGAATCAGCAAAGAGACTTTGACTTACTTTGCACATTGAACATCGGTATCACCTGATTCATCAAAGAGCCATCCGAATCAGCAAACAAAATACCAAAGTGCAAACAGCAAAAACTGATTGCGCTATTGCTTGATCGAAAGTGTGCCTCAGAAATCTGACTCCACGAAAATATTATCGGAAAACTGGAACGGGAAAAGTTTTTTAATGCGGATTTCAGCAGAAAAAATCAATATTTACTGGAAAACATTCATAGTGTACTATCAATAATCCTTGACAAAAATTGATTTTACGGATATTATATTGAAAAAGGAGCTGATCTCAATGGCGATTACAACAAAAGAAAGCATCCTCAAAGTTCTGAGTGCTTATAATCCGTGGTGGAAAACCGGGACAGTTAGCCCGCAGATGTCAAAAACCTACAAGAGGTTTGCATTCCACGAAGCGATGAAGCGGTTGACGGATAAAGGAATTCGCCGCTCTGTGGTTTTGACCGGGACGAGACGCGTTGGAAAAACAACCATCCAATACCAAATGATCGAAGCGCTGTTAAAGTCAGGTGTGGCACCGCAGAAAATTGTTTTTATTTCTTTGGATCATCCTATGCTGAAGCTCAGCCAATTTCAGGATGTTCTGGAGTGCTATCATGAAAATATCTATGCAGAGCAGGATGTCTATTACTTCTTTGATGAGGTGCAGTACGCACAGGACTGGGATCGATGGTTAAAGATCATTTATGATACACAACCCAACACCCGTGTTGTTGCAACCGGCTCTGCCAGCCCAGCGTTGATGAAAGGCAGCAGAGAAAGTGGTGCCGGCCGTTGGACCGTTATACAAGTCCCAACGATGTCTTTTTATGAATATTGTGAACTGCTGGATTTGGATCGGCCCAATATCGCCTCCGATTTGAAAGTAACAACATTGCTCCACAAAAGTCAAATTGAGCGGACTCAAATTATGATGCAGCTCTCCAAGGTTCAAAATCATTTTATGCGGTATTTGCAGGTTGGCGGTTTTCCGGAGTTGGCATTGGCTGACAATGATTTGATGGCGCAGCAGATTATGCGGGAAGATGTTGTGGATAAAGTTCTTAAGCGTGATCTTCCCTCACTGTACAATATCCGTAACGCAACGGAACTGGAGAGAATTTTCTTATACCTCTGCAATGTATCTTCAGAAATTGTATCGATTGAGGCAATTACGAAAGAACTGAACGGTGTATCTCGCACAACTGTAGAAAACTATATTCAGTATCTGGAAAGTGCAAATTTGATTTATCAGAGTTGGCCGGTTGATATGGCAGGGAAAAAGGTATTAAAGGCGCGTCCTAAAATTTATATCGCCGATGCGGCAATTCGGAATGCTGTTTTGATGGATGATTCTGTTTTGACGGACCCTGTTGAGATGGGAAAGATTGTTGAAACGGCTGTTTACAAGCATGTCGCAGCGTTTTATTATCAATATGCTACTTCGGTGGGCTATTTTAGAGGTGGAAAAAAGGGCAAAGAAATTGATATTGTGGTGGACTATCCTAATACGAAAAACATCCTCATTGAAGTTAAATACAGGGAAGGTGCGCCAATTGCGGATGATGATGCGATCGTAGAATTGTGTGAGGAAGCGTCGGCAGCAATCATTATAACCAAGAATGCGGACGATTATGGAGTTCATAACACAAAGTGCGGTAAAGATCTACTACGAATTCCTGCGTTTGCTTTCCTGTATTTGCTGGGGAACGCAGAAAAACATGGATATCGCGGAATGGAACAATAAAATAGGTTATATTCTGTCCTTTCCGTCCGCAGTCTCCCAGCCCATCAAAACAAAACCCATAAAATAATGCACCACGCCTTCAAAACATGGTGCATGGTATCCACGAGCGGTAGGTTTGCCAGATCTGCACCGTCTGTCGGTTCGGCAGGCGGTGCTTTTTGCCGTTTTCCCGTTCCTCTGTGTATCTGTCCCCCACTTCCATTGTCCCGGTGCGTCGGGACGAACTCCGTGAAAATGTACTGCGCCTGCTCCGTGCGCGTACCATTGCCGTTATCGGCAAAATTCAAATATTGTTTCATAAATTGTTCTTTATATTTTGCCGATAATGTGCTATACTATCCCTGTGCAGAAAGTGAGGGATCTCTATGAAATATATTTCTGTCGCGGAAACGGCGAAAAGGTGGGGCGTTTCCGAACGCAGCGTGCGAGGGTACTGTGCCGAAGGAAAAATCGACGGTGCATTTCTGACCGGAAAGACATGGAACATACCCGAAACCGCGGAGAAGCCCGATCGCATGAACAAGAAAACCGATACACCAAAGACCCTTCTTGAGGTGCTGAAAGCCGAAAAAGCGGCGAAGCTGCACGGCGGTATTTATCATAAAATCCAAATCGATCTGACCTATAACTCCAACCACATGGAGGGCAGTCGCCTTACTCACGATCAGACGCGCTATATCTTTGAGACGAACACCATCGGCGCATCGGACGGGACGGTCAAGGTTGACGATGTGGTCGAGACCGCCAACCATTTCAAGTGCATTGATATGATGATCGACAATGCCAATTATGCTCCGAGCGAGGCGTTCATCAAGCAGCTGCACGCCGTTCTGAAAAACGGAACTTCCGATTCCCGCCTCGATTGGTTTGCCGTCGGGAATTACAAGAAACTGCCCAACGAGGTCGGCGGCATGGACACCACTGCGCCGGAGAATGTCGGTGCTGAGATGAAGAAGCTGCTTGCCGAGTACAACGCTATCACGCGCAAAACCTTTGACGATTTGCTCGACTTTCACTACCGCTTTGAGCGCATCCATCCGTTCCAGGACGGCAACGGCAGAGTCGGGCGCCTGCTCCTTTTCAAAGAATGCCTGCGGAACAACATCGTGCCGTTTATCATCGAGGACGACATCAAGATGTTCTACTACCGTGGCTTGAAGGAGTGGCAGAACGAGCGCGGCTATCTGCGTGATACTTGTCTATCTGCACAGGACAGGTTTCAGAAGTATTTGGACTATTTCCGAGTCCCGTATGACAAATAAGCAAAACCGCCCCTGTGCGATACAGAGGCGGATTGCTTTTTCGTAATAAACCCGTGCATCTATGCCGTAAAAAATCCCGCCTGCACAAGCAGGCGGGAAAATTTTTGCTCTCTTTTGTGTTCGGGAGGTTTTCTCCATCCCCCGGCTCACATGGCCGCAGCCTCGGGGCTGCGGAGCTGGAGCTGCAGGCGGTCGGCGATGAGGGCGATGAACTCGCTGTTCGTCGGCTTGCCCTTCGTGTTCGACACCGTGTAGCCGAAGAAGCGCTGCAGCGTCTCCAGGTCGCCGCGGTCCCACGCGACCTCGATGGCGTGGCGGATGGCGCGCTCGACGCGCGAGGGCGTCGTGGCGAACGTCTTGGCCACCTGCGGATAGAGCACCTTGGTGATGGCGTTGATAACATCCATGTCATTGACGGCAATCAGGATCGCCTCCCTGAGATACTGATAGCCCTTGATGTGCGCAGGGACGCCGATCTCATGAATGATCGAGGTGACCATGGACTCGATGTTGGCGTTGCGCTTTGCTGCGATGGCGGGTTTGCGCGAAACGGCGCTCTCGCAGATCTCGTCGAGACGCTCCACGACGGCACGGCAGCTGCATGGTTTCAGCATGATATATTGCACGCCGAGCGTCATAAACATTGAAGACACATATTCCGTTACGAACTCCACCAAAACCAGAAGCTTTGGCTTTGGATCCAGCCCGGCCGCTGCCTTCAGCACGGACAGGCCGTCCGCCTGCGGCAGCATGAGGTCGACGACCAGCAGATCCGGTTTCAGCTCTTTCAGCAGGCTGATAGCGCGAACGCCGTCACAAGCCGAGCCGACCACGGAATACCGATTCGTCTGCTTCAGGGCAACGCCGAGCTTCCCACAAAACTCTTCGCTGCCGTTTGCCAGCAGGACCCGATACATTTTTTCCATGTAACAACTCTCCTCCTCGTAGATTCTCTCATTTCCGCATGGATGTACAAGCGGTGCTTCTAATTTAACATATTCGGCCCGCTTTTGCAATGACTTTCCCTGAAAATGTCTGCTTTTTCGTCGACGTTCTTCGACAAACATGCGGAAACGGCAGAAAATATGATACTCTAAGAGGAAAAAGGTGAAAAAATATTCTTATTCACGGAATTACCGTGAGACGTCCCGTTATTCCGCGTGATCGGTCGAATTTTCATTGCGCTGGCTGAGCCAGATCAGCAGCACGGCAATGTCCGCAGGCGAAACGCCGGAGATGCGCCCGGCCTGCCCGATGGAGCGCGGGCGGATGTCGGCCAGCTTCTGCCGCGCCTCGAGGCGCAGCCCGGCGATGGAGGCATAGTCCGCATCCTCCGGCAGCAGGCGCGATTCCTCGCGGCGGAAGGCCTCGATCTGCTGCTCCTGCCGCTGGAGATACCCCGCATATTTCACCCGGATCTCGACCTGACGCGTCACGGCTGCCGGAAGCTCCGGCCGCTCCGGGTCGAAGGGAGCAAGCTCTGCATAGTGCAGCTCCGGGCGGCGCAGCAGGTCCGCCAGCCGCGCGGAGCTGACGACCTCCGCCGAGCCGCGCGCCTGCAGAAACCCGTTCAGCGCCGGACCGGCGGGCACGCCGGTGTGCTCCAGCCTGCGCTGCTCGCGCCGGACGGCCTCGTATTTCTCCGCGACGGCCTGTGCCTGCGCGGCAGGGATGAGGCCGATGCGATAGCCGATGGGCGTGAGCCGCTCGTCGGCGTTGTCCTGCCGGTGCAGCAGGCGGTATTCGCTGCGCGAGGTCATGATGCGGTACGGCTCCTCCGTGCCCTTCGTGACGAGGTCGTCGATGAGGGTGCCGATGTAGCCGTCCGAGCGTTTGAGCACCAGCGGCTCGCGCCCGAGCAGCTTCAGCGCGGCGTTCACGCCCGCCACAAAGCCCTGCACGGCCGCCTCCTCATAGCCGGATGTGCCGTTGAACTGGCCCGCGCCGTAGAGGCCGGGCAGCTTTTTGCACTCGAGTGTCGCGGAAAGCTCCGTCGGGTCGATACAGTCATATTCGATGGCGTAGGCCGGGCGCAGCATTTCGGCGTGCTCCAGCCCCGCGATGGTGTGCAGCATGGCAAGCTGCACCTCCTCCGGCAGGCTCGTGGACAGGCCCTGCAGGTACAGCTCGTCCGTCCCGAGGCCGCACGGCTCCAGAAAGAGCTGGTGGCGCGGCTTGTCGGCAAAGCGGACAATCTTCGTCTCGATGCTCGGGCAGTAGCGCGGGCCGACGCCGGTGATGGAGCCGTCGAACAGCGGGCTGCGGTGCAGATTTTCGCGGATGACGGCGTGCGTGCGCTCGTTCGTCCACGTCAGCCAGCACACGGCCTGATTTTTCGGCGGCTCACGGGTGGAAAACGAGAACGGCTCCGGATCGTCGTCGCCGCGCTGGACCTCCATTTTCGAGAAATCGACGCTGCGCGCGTTGATGCGCGGGGGCGTTCCGGTCTTGAACCGGCGCATCCGTAGGCCGAGGGCGCGCAGGCACTGGCTCAGCTCCGGCGCGGGGCGCAGGCCGTCCGGCCCGGAGTGCAGGACGCATTGCCCGGTGATGACGGTGCTGTCGAGGTACGTCCCGGCAGCGACGACGACGGCGCGCACGCGGTATTCCGCGCCGAGCTGCGTCACGACGCCGCTGACGTGTCCGTCCTCCGTCCGGATCTCCGTGACGGCGGCCTGCTTGAGATAGAGGTTCGGCTCGCGCTCGAGCAGGCGTTTCATGTGCTCCTGATAGCGGCGGCGGTCTGCCTGCGCGCGCAGGGAGTGCACGGCCGGGCCCTTGCCGCGGTTGAGCATGCGGTACTGGATGCAGCAGGCGTCCGCCGCGCGGCCCATCTCGCCGCCGAGGGCGTCGAGCTCGCGCACGAGATGGCCCTTGCCCGTGCCGCCGATGGCCGGGTTGCAGGGCATGTTGCCCACGGCGTCCAGATTGATCGTGAACACGACGGCTTGCAGCCCCAGCCGCGCGGCCGCGAGACCGGCTTCAATCCCGGCATGGCCCGCGCCGATGACGGCAATGTCATAATTTCCTGCAAAATAGCTCATTTACGCTCATCTTTCTTTCAAATCACAGCGGTGACTGCTTGATCTTTGCATAGCGGCGGGGATAGGCCGGGGGCGTCGGGTGCTCCTTGCGGATGACGATGACGCAGCGCGGCGCGCCGTCGATGTCGTAGGTCTCCGTTTTTTCCACGCGGCCGCCCAGCCTTGCGATGCCGCGCTTCGCCTCCTCCAGCTCCTCGGCCGCAGCGGCGGCCTTCATGGCAAGGAAGTATCCGCCCGGCTTCACGAACGGCAGGCACAGCTCCGCCAGAATGTTCAGCCGTGCCACCGCGCGGGACGTCGCGATGTCATATTGCTCGCGCGCCTTCGCGGCATAGTCCTCCGCGCGGGAGCAGACGCACTGCGCCGGGACGCCCATGTCCCGCAGTGTCGCCTCCAGCCACGTCACGCGCTTGCCGAGGCTGTCGAGCAGCGTCAGGTCGAGGCTCGGCTCGCCGAGCTTCAGCGGCACGCCGGGGAAGCCCGCCCCGCAGCCGACGTCGATGACGCGCTTGCCTGAAAACGGCACAATGCGCAGCAGCGCGAGGCAGTCGGCAAAGTGCAGCTTTGCCACGGCCTGCGGCTCCGTGATGGCCGTCAGATTCATGACGCGGTTCTGCTCGAGCAGGCGCGCGCCGAAGTCACACAGCTTCTCCGCCTGCGCCGCCGTCAGCGGCACACCGAGCGCTGCGCAGGAACCCAACAGGGTTTGCAGCATATTACGATACCTCCCGGTAAACCTGAATAACAATGCCTAGGTCGCAGAACGTTGCCCGGCCGGGGACCTGCAGCACGCGCACGGCGTCATACACCATGCCAAGCGCCGCGACGGTGCAGCCGGCGCTTGCCATCGCCACGGGCCAGAACCACACGAGCGGCACGCGCGCGAGCGTGAACCACAGCGCCGCGCCTACGAGCACGGGCGGGAGCAGCCGCACGGCGATCATCGCGGCGCGGCTCAGCTCCGCCTTCGAGCCGACGCACGGCCGCAGGGAAAACACGGAGCAGAACGGCCTCCTTCGGCCGAACAGGGCCAGCAGCGGCCACGGCAGCAGGCAGAGCACCCACTGCGCCGCGAGCGTGATGACAATGCTCTCCAGGACAGCGCGCGTCCATCGGCCCATGCCGCCTTCGACGATCGGCTCCATCGCGGCAAGGCCGCGCCATTTCCACAGCAGGACAAACAGGCCGATGGCGAGCAGCACGCCGAGCACCCGCAGGACGCGCCGGTGCCCGCGCTCCATGGAGAGGGAAATTTCCTCGATCTTTTCTTTCATATTCGCTCACTTTCCGACACAGAATCGCTCAAAGATGCGATTTGTGATATCCTCGCGGACCGTTCGCCCCGTGACCTCACCGAGGGCGGCCATGGCCTCCTCCACGTCCGTCAGAACGGCGTCCGGCGTGACGCCGAGGCTGAGGCCGGTTTTCGCCCGTTCGATGGCGCGGGAGGCGCGGTCGAGCGCGCCGAACTGGCGCGGGTTGGTCAGGAGGGAGCCGTCACAGGCGTTTTCGCCGAGGAACCAGCCCTCGAGCAGGGCTGGCAGGGCGTCCAGCCCTGCGCCCGTGCGGGCCGAGACGGTCAGAACGGTGTCGAACGGCAGCTCGTCCGGCGAGACGGCGGCGGGCAGGTCTGATTTGTTGCACAGGGCCAGACTGCGCGGGGCGCATTTGGCCGCTTCGATGGCGCGGCGGTCCTCGTCCGTCAGGGGCTGCGAGGCGTCGCAGACGAACAGGGCCAGCTCCGCTTCGCGCGCGGCCTGCTCCGAGCGGGCCACGCCGAGGGCCTCGATGGCGTCCCCGGCCTCGCGGATACCGGCCGTGTCTGTCAGGCGCAGCAGCACGCGGCCGACGCGCACCGGCTCCTCGACGGTGTCGCGCGTCGTCCCGGCGATGTCCGTGACGATGACGCGGTCATAGCCCGCCAGCCGGTTCAGCAGCGACGATTTGCCCGCATTCGGCTTGCCGAGCAGCACGGCGCGCACGCCCTGCCGCAGGTGGCGGCCCTTTTCGTAGGTTGCAAGCAGCTCTTGCAGGGCCGCGCCCGCGCGGTCCAGCGCTCCGCTCAGCTCCGCCGCGCCGAAGTCCTCGATGTCCTCGTCCGGATAGTCGAGCACGGCGTGAAAATGGCTGCACAGGTCCGTCAGCCCGTCATAGACCGGCTCGATGGCGCGCTTGAGCGCCCCGCCGAGCTGCCCTGCGGCGTTCGCGGCGGCGTCTGCCGTTTCGGCGTCAATGAGGTCGACGACGGCCTCGGCCTGCGTCAGGTCGAGCTTGCCGTTCAGGAAGGCCCGGCGCGTGAATTCGCCGGGTCCCGCCTGCCGCGCCCCGGCGGCCAGCAGCGATTCCAGCCCGGCGGCCAGCATGGCGGGCGAGCCATGGCACTGCAGCTCAACGGTCTCCTCGCCGGTGTAGCTGTGCGGCGCGCGGCACACGACGCCGAGGCACTCGTCAATGACGCGCCCCTGCCGGTCGTGCAGCAGGCCGAGGACGAGACGGCGGTCCGGCGCGTCCGCAAACGGCTGCTTCGGGGTGAAAACGCGGCCCGTCAGCGCGGCGCAGCCGGGCCCGGACAGGCGGAGAATGCCGATGGCGCAGGGCGCGCGCCCTGTTGCGATGGCAGCAATGATGTCAGACATGATGTGATCCTTTCGAAAAATGCGGCGCTTCGCGCCTTGCCATGACACGGAAGGGAGGCGCTTGCTAGCTTGTCATTGCGAGCCTTGCGGAGCAAGGCGCGGCAATCTCGCGGTACGCACTCAGAACACAGGGAAGCCTTCGG
>NZ_JBBMFF010000258.1:0-14506 GCF_040096185.1 Faecousia intestinalis
CCCCCCCCCCCCGAAAGGTGAGCCTGTTTCCTTTTCGATGATTTGCAGCGCTTCTTCCTCACGCCGCCTGCTCTGCCATGTGCTCAGCGAAAGGCTTCCGGCAAGAGGTGCAGCGCAGGAGCGCCATCACAAGCCGAACACGCTGCTGCCGCCGGTCTTTGGGGCTTGCAGCTGCTTCGGGCTGTTCCGGCGCATCAGACGCCGGGAGCCTTGCCCTGCACCAGCTCTTACTTCTCAAGGAAGCGGTGGAGCATCGCGGCGATCTCCGCGCGGGTCGCCGTGCCCTGCGGGTCAAGCACCCCGTCTGGCTTCCCTTGGATCAGACCGCTGCCGACCGCCCACTGCATCGCTGCCCTTGCATAATCTGAGACCTTGCCCGCATCCCGGAACTTGTCAAGCTCTCCCTTGGCGGTCATATCGCAGCCCTTGTAGTCTGCGTAGCGGAAGAAGATGGCTGCAAGCTGTTCACGGGTGATGGAATCGTTCGGACCGACTTTGTTGTTGCCGTAGCCCAAAAAGATGCCGTTCTCCGCCGTCCATGTGATCGCGTCTGTGTACCACGTTCCGGCTTCCACATCGGTAAAGCTGCTGTTGCCCTTCGGCGCGGGGCTGCCCGCCATGCGCCAAAGAATGGTCGCCATCATCCCGCGCGTCGCCGTCCCGTGCGGACGGAATTGCGCGTTGCCCGTGCCGATCATCAGCCCATTTTCATAGGCGAACATCACATCGCCATAGAACCAGTCCTTTTCAGAAACATCGGTAAAGGGATTCGCGCCTGTGCCGCTATTGCGCAGAATCGTCAGCGTGTAGGTTTTAGCACCGATTCCCACGACAATGTCGGTTTTGCCGCTGTTGGGGATGGCAACGGTTGCGCTGCCGCCGGTGGACAGAGCCTGCCCGTTGATGCTCACGGGCTCGCCGTTTCCAGACACCGCTGTGACTAGCGTAGATGTTGCTCCGCTATCATTTTGCAGCGTATAGGTATAGTTCGTTCCGTTGGCGGTAAAATCGCTGAGCCCCACTGCCAGACCTTCAAAGGTCAGAAGGTCATTACCGGGCACTGCGGCTCGCACCACTACGCGGGTGCCAAGCCGGGAGAAGGTGACGGTTTCCGTCTGGAAGGTTTCCCCGGAGATGGCACCGCCAATACTGGTCTTTTTCGTTTCCAGAACGGTCCCGGCAGCATCCAGCAGCGTGGCCACCAGCACTGTGCCAGTCTGAGACTGCAGGCAGTTGTTGCGCAGGGTAATGGCGGCGGTGCTGTGACCGTTGCCGTCGTTCCCCTGTGTCACATCCATCGTCATCCGCTCTCCGGTGCGGGCCAGTGCGCCGGTCATATGGACGGTGGCCTCGCTGTCACTGCCGTCATACTCCGGCAGGCGCTGATTGCTTCCCGTTCCACCGATCTGACCTTCCGCCCACGCCTCGGCGTACAGATAGGTACCCACATTGGGGATCTCGGTTTTGCCAATGGAGTTCATATACTTGCCCAGATCATAGGTCAGGTCCAGTGTAAAGGTTCCCTGATCGATGCGGGCGAGGGCGCTGTCTCCGGAAATGGTGATTTCATTACCACTAACCGATACGCCGTTTGTGGTGCAGGCTACCTCTGCAGGCTTGGTATGCAGATCATCCGCATAGAACGCAAGCTTCACCTCGCGGTTCTTTCCGCCGGCCAGCGTGGCGGCAGAGGAATTATAGAGGGTCATGCGCACCGTGCGCTTGCCGGCGCTCTCCGCAATCACTTCCATTTGCGAGATGCCAATGTCGGGATAATCCAGATACACTGTGCCTGTTTCGTTGATGCCGTCGGCAGTGATGGTATAGCTCGGGTCGGTCACGCGGTCCTTCACATGGTGCCAGACGGTAAGGGTGGTGCTTTCATTGGGCAGCAGTTTTTCCGTAAGGGTGGCGGTTTCCCCGCTGCCAAGCTTGACCGTTAGGTTTGTCACATCGTTCAGCCCGGTGTTGCGGATGGTAAAGCGAATGGGTGTCAGGCTGTTCAGCGCCAGCATGGCATAATCCACACCGATCTGTTCCACTGCCACCGCATCGGTGACAAAATCAGAGGTAGCGGTATAGAGGATCGTTTTCTCACCCGGAACGGTCACGTTGCCGATTACCTGCGGGTTTCCATCGTCATAGAAGGTGGCCTGAATGACAGCCTGCACCTGATTGCTGCCGCTGACATAGGCATCAAAGTGGTCAGCCAGCGTGCGATCCGGCAGCTCTGCCAGTTCCAATGGTGCGGAGAGCGTGTAGGTATTTTCGGCATAGCGCAGCTTGGCCGCCTTCAAAATGCCGTGATCTACCGCGCCGTTGGCGTTATTGACAGTCTCATTCCAGATGATGGTAAGATCATTGCGGCTGCGATGATCCCCGCTGAGGGAAGCGAAGCGGAAGTCTCCGCCCACGGCGGCGTTGCCGCTGCTGGTCAGGGCAGACAAAGAGCCGGGGAAACTGTTGGACATGGTACCGCTGCCGTCCACAGCCAACAGCTGAATATCGCTGCTGCCGTCTCGGACACTGTGCCAACCGATGACAAATCGGTCATCCCCGCTGCCGAAGTTGACTGCAACGACCTGGGGGTTTTCGTCAAGATTGCTGTCACAGGTCGCCAGCATGGCTGTACCGGGAGTTCCGTCAGAAGCCACGGTACAATAGGCGATCTCGTAGGCGGAGATATCTCCGGTTCCGCTGCGGTCCAGCGAGTAAACCGCCATAGCGGTTCCGTCGGGCAGCATGGCCGCCTGCAGCGCCTTCACGCTGCCGGTAGCACCGTTATAAAGCATTTTGGCATTGCTCCAGTCGCCGTTCCTGCTGTCATAGCAACTGTACATGATACAATCTCTGGTCGTGAAGTTCAGCAGGTTGCTGCCCTGCGTACCGGGATCGGGGGTGTAGACGCTGCGCCAGAACACGATGGCCTTGCCGTCGCCGCCCACTGCCGTGGCTGGGGCCAGATCCGGCGTGCCGTCGTTGGTTAGGCGGGTGGAAGTCCAGGTCGTGCCGTTATAGACGGACACTACGATCTCCGTGCTGTTCATCAGCAGGTTTTGCTCTTCCAATGTCACGGGATCACCGGCATTTTTACCCGGCAGGTCGGTGCCCATACGAACCCAAGCCGCCGCCGCGAAGCTGCCAGTGCCAGACAAAGAAACGCTCGTGTCGCCGTAGCCGGGGAACTCTGTGGGAGCGTCAATTTCACTGGAGGGAGTATAGACGCCGCCATTGAGGGTGGAGAAATGCGCCCGGCTGTCGTAAATACTGCTGCTGTTGCCGTCGTTGATGTAGGCCAATACCTTCCCGTCATCGCTGAGCTGTGGATAGGATGTGGGATTGGCATTGGTCTGGATGTTTTCCAGCCCACTGGTGGAGTTCAGAGAGAACAGCATCATCCGCTGCTGGGGCTGGCCCCAGGTACGGGCATATTGCTCCAGATAGTCCCGGCTTTGGAGCGTTGCACTGCCAGAAGTCACCTGCATGCCGCTCTGAGCCGCCGCCGTCCGCAGCGAGGCAAGGCTCAGCCCACTGGTGGCGTTATTCCAGTATTCGTCGATTGTTGCCCAGTCATGAAAAGTCTTGGTGGCTCCAAAGGTTCCGGAGGCGATCACCGCCTCGTAGGAGATAAACAGGAATCTGGCCACAAATTTGATTCCCACTTCGCTTTGGATCCCCAGGGCCTGACCGTTGATCTGGCGCTTTGTCTCGTCGGCGAGATAGGTGCGGGAAAGGAACTTATTCTGACTGTCCACATCCAAATTGCCGAATAGGCCGATCTTCAGCGCCACGATCGAATAGTCAAAGCCAATGCCGCCAAACGCGTGGACATAGGCGTTGATACGCAGCGTGGTCAAAAAGTCATTCACTGCCGTGGCCGTGGGATCGCTCCAGGCAAGCTCTGTGCCCTGCCCCTGCTGGCCGTAGCGCACTGCGGTACGGAAATCCAGCTGAATGGCACCGCCCAGCTCAAAGGTTGCTGTCAACGGCACGGGGCCGGCCATGGCGTTCACGCTGAAGGAGAAGCCCACGCCAACGCCGGCGGTAAAGCCGCCGCCTACGGTGAAAACCTCCCACTCCTTTTTTTCGGCGTTATAGCGGATCTCCGCTTCGTAAAAGCCCTCCAACTGCAAGTTGAGATCCGTGCTGGTGACATTGTCGGCCAGGGAGTTGGTTTTGTAGTCCCCCTTGGGATCATAGGTTCCCTGGGCCATCTGGCTCAGGTCCCCGGTACTGGGCACGCCCACCTCCAGGTTCTGCGTCAGCACATTCGCACCCAACGCCACGCCGTCCTCGGAATAGTCCATGTCCTCCATCTCCAGCGTATTGTACCCGGCCCAAATCATGGCACGGAACACGGAGGGGTCTTCGCTGGGAGTGATGATCATTTTGAACACGGAAGTGTCCACCGGACCGCTCAGATCATCCAGCCGTCCGGTCAGCACCTTGAGAATGTTACTGTCGCCCACTCCGCCAAAGTCGACTCCCTTCACTATACTGGAGGCTCCCATCGTCGCCAGAATACCGGTGACGCGGTCATCCTCTGTCACCTTGGGCACTCGGGTCAGATCAACGACCCGGAAGGGCATTATTTTCTCCTGCAGCAGGCTGCCGTTCAGGCTCAGCTGCGTTTTCATACCCACATCCTTGCCGTCGGCGATCCATCCAGAGGTGGTCATGGTGGCCTCGGTGAGGGTCAGATCGTTTTCCGCTACAGGGATGGATGAGAAGGGATACTGCTTGGTACTGCTGCTCTGGGCGGCAGGAAGAACGCCGTATTCGTCCGCCAACCTGAGACGGTAATTCTGCGCGTTGGCAATATCCTCGCCCCAGAGGAGCATGGTGGTGTGCAGGGTGGCTGTTTTGAAGCTGCTGTTAGGGCCGATCTTCCCGGTCGAGCTGCGGACATCCACCTTCTGACCGTTGGCAAGACCGTAATCAACGCTTTGCGCCGCAAGGAAGGGCTTGTTTGCCTCCCCCGTCGGCACGCGCTCCAGAGAGACAACGCCCTCTGCGGTGCGCATTACATCGTCCACGCCCAGCTTGCCGTTGACGGTCAGCAGCAGCGGATAGTAATTGTTGCTGTCAATTTCGCTGATCTCCAGAATGTACTCCAGCTGATCCAGAGCGGAAAGCGCCGTGGTGTTGCTCTCACCCTTTTCGGCCGACCAGAACTGGGTGGAATCCAGATAGACGGTTATATTTCCCGCCGCATCCGTGGTATAGGTGTCGCCGGTGATGCCGCTGACAAGTGCTCCAGCCCTGGAGCCCAGCAGAGCTGTCTCGCAGTAGCCTCCGTTTTTATAAACACCGCCGCGAACGGTCACCGTCTTGTTCGCCAGCGGATCGCCGCCCGGCGTGATGAGCGTCACAGATGCCCGGGCGACTCGCCGAAGGCTGAAGGTATTCAAGGGATAAAGCTGCAGTTTTGTGGCATCCCGCTCGCCGGAACGCAGATTTTCTTTATAGATGGTGCCCAGATAAATATCCGCGCCGGAGCCGGACCGCAGAGACACCTCACTGGCGATTCCGTTGGGTTCGTAAAGCGCCAGCACGCCTTCCCTGTTGGTCGTGACCGTTTTGGGCACACCTTTGCCGTCGGTGTATTGCAGTGTCGTTTCCGCTGCAGGCGTCAGCTGGAAGAGATAGAACTTATTTTGCAGCGTTTTCGCTGTCACCTGTACGGCGGCACGCATACCCGTGGCGGCATGGGTAGCCGTGACGGTTGCGGTGCCGTTGGCCAAGCCGGACAGCGCCATTTTGGTTTCGGGAAGGTAGGAATCAAAGGAGAAGTTTCTGATGTCCTCATACAGTCCGCCCTGCTTGTAGTTGACGGAAATGACATTGTTGTTGCTGGAGAGCCACTGGATCCCGTCCTTAAAGGAGTTCCATCCGTACTCGTCATAGTTGATGCCTATGTACTCGATCAGCCCCAGCTCCTGGCGCAGCTGCAAAATTTCAGCGGTATCGGTAGGCAGGGGGCCGCTGACCTTGGAGGTATTGTCCATGGTCAGCGCAGAAATCGTGGTTCCGTTGCCGTCCTGCACCTTCAGTGCGTCGGCATCGTAGACATACAGGGGGAAGGAGTCCGTGCTGGGAGCTTCCTCAACAGGGTTCTCCACGCTCAAAACCACCTGATAGGTGTCCTTTAGATTGCCGGCTTTCACACGCTGTAATGGCAGGGAGAAGCTTCCGGAGGTACCGGATAGGCGCTCACGGGCCACCTCTTGGGTGGTGTTGTCCTCTGTGACCCGGGTAATGGTCAGCGTGGACTGTTGAGAGGCGCCGTCAGTGGCGTTTTCCACCGACCAGTTGATATTGACGGTGCCGTCGGTATCCTTGTGGTAAATGCTCTGGGGCGGTGTCAGCTTGGCCGTGGCAGGTGGTGCCTGCACGATGATCCAGGCAAGTGCCGACAGGCGGACGTTCTCACCCTCGGCGTTGGGGTGCGGCATGGAGACCTGCACCGTGTAGGCCGGGGTATTTCCGCTGGAGAGATTGGAGAGCACATTCTCCGGGATCCGCACGCTGTTTTCCTCTTTGCCAGCGGTATAAGACGCAACGGGCTGGATGCCGCTCAGCTCCGCCTCATTCGTGTAGTTGCCCGCATACAGGTCAATCCTGTAATGGAACTCTTTGTTCGGTGCCATCAGCGCGGCGTTGGAGCTCCACAGCACGGTGGCGGGCTGATTTACCCGCGTCACGATGGACGCGCCGCCGGGAATCACCAGTGCCAGGGAATTGCCTGCCGTCACGGTATAGGGCTTTGACTCGCCCGTCACATCATCGGCAGGGTCCACAGTCCCGTTGTCCGCCGTAAAGGTAAAGGTGACGGTTCCCACCTTGGTTCCTGTGGTGGCAACAACGCCGGTATCCTCGTTGATGGTGGCAATGAGCGTGTCACTGCTGCTCCATTTGCCGGTGGTGTAGGTGGCCTGCTCACCGTTTTCCCCAAAAACCTCTGCCTGAAGCGTGGGGCGGGCGGCTTCGGCGAGGGAAATCGTATAGTCGGCGTCATTCGCTTCCGGGACGATGGTCACCGTGTGCGCGGAAACTTTCTTTGCCACCGTGAACTGCCGGGTCAGGGGAAGAACATTCACCCAGTTCGGAGCGTCTTTCGTGCCCTCGTTGGCCTGCAGCGTCACCGTATAGGTGCGGGTGTAAGCCGCGGGTGCGATTGCATAGTCGCTAATGGTGAAGGCTTCCTTCTCTGTGTCCAGATAGACCTGCAGATGGATTGGTTCAACCGCGGAGTCGTACCTCAGCTCGAGGCGGAATGGGGCTTGCTTCGGGTCTGTGCCTGCCGGGGTGTGATAATTGCTGTATACGGTCTTGTAGGCCTGCTCCATGTTGGCGTTCATCGTGAACGATGCCTTGCCGTTGTCGTAGTCGGCGGTCAGTGCGGTGGGGGCGTTGCGCATCAAGACGCTCTTCAGCTCAACGCCGGCAATCGGGTTGCTTTGATAGGGCGTGGTATCCAGCGTATGACCGAAAACATCCTTCACGCCGGTCATACCATTGACGGTGACCGTGGTGGCATCCGTATCCTGCACTGGATACCAGAGCATTGCCGTGACACCGTATTTGTTCATGGAAAGCTCAGCGGCGGTATACTCTTTGCCATTGATGGTCACGCTGGCGCTTCTAAGATCCACGAACTCGTCAAAGGTAACTGTGATGGGGACGAGCTGTCCGCTGGCATAGGTTCCCGCCGGGGCCGTGACGCTTTGAATGGTGGGGGCGTCCGTGTCCACCAGCCTGGCGGTGACGTTGCTGTTCTTGGTGGTGGCCCAGGAATTTTGGATTTCGCCCTGTACACTTTTCATATACAGTCGGAAGGGCAGATAGTACCGCTGATCCCCTCTGTTTTGCGTGGTAGACTGCAGGGAGATGTTGACCGTTTCGCCCTTGTTGATCGTACAGTTCAGCGCTTTTGTTCTGTTGTTGCTGAGCTCCAGAGATTTTCCATTGAACTTGTACTCCGTCAGATAGAACGGGGCATAGGGCTGGTCTTTATACCAGCCATACGGAGCATCGCCAGCATAGGCAGCTTTTTCGGTACTCCAGTTAAACTCGATGCTGGCGTCGATTTGGTATGGCTGATAAAATGGGTCGGAGCCGGCGGGAAGCACCGAGTTGCGGGCGCCCTCCAGAATTCTGATGGTATCGCTTAGCGCAACGAAGTCCGGATTGTTGGCACCAAGGGCTGTAGTGTATTCATTTGCCAGCAAAGGAATAAACATATCCCCCTGTATTGTGGCTGTACTTTCGTATCTTTCCTCATAGTTCGGCGCGGTCATTACTGTTTGTATTGCGGGGACGCCAACCGTCTTGATTAGCTTGAGCTGATGGTGGTCGGCATAACCGGCGCCGTCATAGAACACCAGATTTTCCGCATCGTAAAATTCGATCATCCCCAGCAGGTCGCCATAGGAATAAGAATTCGCGAGCCAGTCTGAGTTCCCTCCTCTGGTTTGAACATTGACAGTGATTTTACGACCACCTAAATTGTAAGTTGAGCCTGCGTCATAGGTCAGCTTGTAGGACCCGTCGCTTTGCTCGACCCCACTCACCCCGTCTATCGAGACCTCCACATTGGTGATATACTTGCTGAGCTGGCCTTTTTGAATGCGGTAGGAAAAGCCGACCGGTTTTCCGCGGTATATAGTAAAAGTCCCGGAGTTCCAGGTGTTGTTTGCGAGAACCTCCAGCGTTTGGCTCATCATGCCGCTCATATCCACCGTCTCAACGCCCTCAGGCTTTGTGGCAGAGGCGGAATACTGCAAACTGATGCCCTGCAGCTCCAGCTGCTCCATCAGGCTATTGAGATTCTCCAGTGCTTCCCCGGTAAACTCCCTGCCGGAGAAATAGGTGTCCTTGATCCGCTGCAGCTCCTGTTCGATTTGGATCATGGTCTTCAAATCGCCCAGCGCCACCGGAGTCCCATCCACGTCGGCGATACGGGTGAGATCCGTGGCGGGATTTTCCAGTAGCTCCATGACAGCCGCCAGTGTCAACACCCGGCCGTCCAGCGTGATGGTTTGATCCACCTTGAAATTGCCGTCTTCATCCAGCAGCCCCAAAGCGTTCAGCATGGAAAGCACTTGGTCGCTGCTGCCGCCGGTCAAGGCGGAGAGCTGCTCCAAAATCGCCTGATTTTCCTTGGGTGTGTTGCCCAGCGAATCGCTCACCGCTGCAAACGCCGCTGTCGGCAGCATGGTCAGCACCATGCAGCACAGCAGCAGGATGCTAAGTATTCGTTTTTTCATGTCGTTTTTCCCTCCTGTTTCTGCGGGTCTGGCTTACCTGCCCCGTCTTTTTTCTGGGTTTCCCTGCTTCTGAGCCGGAAGCACAGCGCGGTGATCGCCGCCGCCGCTGCAAAGCAGACAACGCCTACCAGCACATAGCCGCCTGCGTCCTCCCGCAGCAGCATCGCACCGAACACACCTCGTGCGGCGCTCTGCCCCGGCCCGACGACTGTGCTCGCCGTCTGCATCAGCGCTGCGAACAGCAGCATACACGCGGCGGACAGTCCGCAGATCTCGCGCTGCTGCTTCCGGCGGGCGTACTCGTGTCTCCGCTTTTTGACGAGCGCGACCCGCCTTGCGGTATCATACATGTCTCTGGACCCCTCCTCTCTTCATGGCTCGAACGTGGTGACGTAAAAGTCCCTTCACTGATATAGGTACAGAAAAACGGAAAAACTCTCACCCCAAATATAAAAATTTTCAAAAAAAATTGAGAGCCGCTCAAAAGCAGCTCTCAAGTGGAAGGCTTTGGTTATTCTCTCCGCGTAAGGCGGAGGGCGGACAGCTTTCCCGCCGCCATCAGCAGCACCGGCAGGACGTAAGCGACGTACTGCGCCACGCCGCCGTAGACGATCAGCAGGTTGTAGGTGGCGTGAAAGGTGATGGCCGCGCCCAGCAGACCGCAGGTGCCAGCGATCTTCAGCCACGTCCGCTGCCAGGCATACGCCAGCCCTTCGCCGACGATGCCGCCGCACAGCACATGCATGGCGCCCGTTCCGAAGCCGCGGAAGAAGATGAAGGAGAAGCGGTCCGCTCCGTTCTGGATCAGATAGCAGACATTTTCAAAGGTGGCGAAGGCAAGGGCAATCGTGATGGCGGCAGCCTTGATTTTATCCCCCTCCGGCTCGAATACCAGAAGATAGAATACCAGCGGCAGCAGCTTCATGATTTCCTCCACCACCGGCGCGATCTCCGCCGTGGCGGCAAGGGCGTCCGCCTGACATACCGCCGCGAGGAAGGTGTTGATATAGGCCGAAAGCAGGCACACCCCCATCCCGGCAATGCAGAACAGGAAGAAGCGGAGCTGCCGCCTTCCCATGCACAAAGCGGCCACCAGCAGCGGGGATGCCATGCACAGAAAGATGTTTTCGATGTAGGTCATGCGTCCACCGCCTTTCTCGCAGCGGGCAGCAGCCCGAAAATGGCAAGCGTCAGCAGCATATCACACCAGAAGGTTGGGCTTGCCGGAGAAGTATCCGGCCAGAAGCAGCCCACCGTCCAGAGCAGGTACTCCGAGGCAACAAAGCACAGCACGCCGATGTGGAAGTATCGCATCTTCCACGCCGCGCCCGTCTGCCCGTTGGCGCAGACCAGTCCGCGAATGGAGCAGAAGGAGAGCCATATCATCATGCCGCACCAGAGCAGGTTGGAGAGAATGTCCCCGAAGGTGCAGTAGAACGCCAGCAGCGGCACGCCGAACGCAGGCGCAAGCCATGCTCTGCGGCAGCGGAAGCAGCGCTCCTCTGTTCCTGCCAGCGTGGCCTGCAAGATCCGCAGGAAGATGAGGCTTGCCACCCAGCCGAACTCCGACACATAAAAGACCCGGGGTGTGGTGTCGAACAGCAGCAGATACAGCGTCCAGTAGAGCGCGCCGAGGGCAAAGCAGCCGTAGAAGCAAAGCAGCAGAAAATACGCCTGCCTGCGGCTTCTGCGGTAGGATAGGCCCGAAAGCAGTGCGCCGACGAACGTGACCAGCAGCTGCAGCAGGTTCTCAATCAGCTCCATGAATTCCCTCGCTTTCGTTGTTCTGATCGTCCTCGCGCTTCATCTGATGCAGCCGGAAGCACAGAACGGTCACGCACACGCCGAGAAGAAACGCCAAAAGCCCGATGACGATATATCCGAGAGCGCCGCCGCCATACATGCTGGCCGCCGTTTCAAAGCCGGAGTAGTCGCCGGTCTGGATGCTTGCGGCAATGCCGGGCATGGCGAGGGACGCGCCAATGAGCAGCACAAGGCACGCCGCCACAGCGGAAGCCATGGTAATCTTATTGCGCCGCAGCCGCTTCTCCCGCTCAATTTTGGCGATGCGCCGCTTTGTCTCCGCGACCCGTTCCTCATGACTCCGCATTTGTGATTCCCTCCCGTTCCAGCAGCCTTCGCAGGCTCTCTTTTCCGCGATACACCATGTTGGTAATCTGCTTTACCGTTTTCCCCGTGACCTCCGCCGCCTGCGCGTAGCTCATATCTTCAAAATAGGTGAGATATAAAACCTCCCGGTAGTCCGGGTTCATTTCACCCATGCAGAAATGCAGGACGCGGTTTCGCTCCTCCGTCCGGATAACCTCCTCCGCCAGCAGACGTCCGTCCGGCTCGTTGGTCAGCGCGTCGAGGCTGAACAAGGGCTTCCGCCTGCTCTTGTGGCGCAGCGCCGTGTGGCGCGCGGCCTTATAGAGATACGCCTTGAAGCCGCCGTCCCGTATCTTCGGCTTTTTGGTGAACAGATAGGCGAAAACGTCGAGCATCAGCTCCTCCGCCTCGTGAACGTCGTGCAGATAGCCGTCAATATACAGGGTCAGGGGGTCGCCGTATTTTTTCATCAGGGCCTCCAGCCCTGCGTCGTCGCCGCTTAGATATTGGCGATAAAAAACCTCGTCACAGGTCATAACGTTCCCTTTCCTTTGCAGCCGTTCAGGATGCAGGGCAGCCTGTCAGACGCTTGCACAGCCGTGCCGTGCCGCCCCTCCATACCGATAAAAAAATACAACACAATTTCAGTATATACGAATCTCGGAAGAAAAGCAAGAGGGCAAGCGGAGCGATAAAAAGCAGCACACCCGGAGAAATAACCCGGATGTGCTGCAGAAGGCCGAAACACAGAGCAGCTCAGCAGCGGGCGCCGCTGATCGTGGGGCGCCGGATGAGATGAGGCAGTGCCTTGCCCGCTTCCTTCTGTGCAATGAGCCATGCGGCCATATCCCGCAGGGTCTGCTCCAGCGGGCGCGGCTGATATGCAAAGCACTTCGATGCAGCCGCATGGCTGAAGCAGCCGTTTGAGGCAAGAACGGAAATGGAATATGGGGTGAAAAACAATGGCTTTCGATCCTTCAAGCTCCGGCGCTCGTAGTACGGAGCTGCCAGCCTTGCAAGACCCAGAGGCAAGCAGATGGGCCGATACCGCCGTTTTGCCGCCGCCCCGATGATCTGCAGCATTCTGCGAATCGTGACATAGTGGCCGGACAAAATGTAGCCCTTACCGGGCTCTCCGCTTTCGGAACAGGCGAGAATGCCATTTGCCACATCCCGCACATCCACAAAGTCATATCCGCCGCGAACGGCGAAAGGCAGCTTCCCGGCAAGAAAGGATCTTGCCATTGAGGTGAAGCTCCCTCCCTGTAAATCGTCCGGCCCGATGATGCCGGAGGGGAATACAATGCTGGCGTTCAACCCGCACGCCGCCGCGTCGTAGACCAGCTCGGTGGCAGCGGCCTTGCTCTTGGCGTAATCACCGTCCACAAGCCCCGGCGAGAATTCACAGTTTTCTGTAATGGGGCAGCCCTTTGGCTGCTCCGGGATGGCATGAACGGAGCTGACATAGACCAGCTTGCCCACTTTATGCGCCATACATTGCTGCAGGAGCTGCCCTGTCCCACCTACATTGACCTGATAGAGCCTCGGACCGGGTCTGGACGCGACGGAGACGATACCGGCGCAGTGAATCACACAGGTACGGCTGTCGGCATCCGCAAAGAAGTCTGCCAGCGAGTTTTTGGCGCACACATCACCGATAACGGTATGGACTTCTTTGGGGAGCAAATTGATATAGGGGTCATTCTGCAGCACAAGCGCGTACACTTGCGCTCTGCGGCGCACCAGCCTCTCCGCAACAGCCCTGCCGAGGAAGCCGGTAGCACCTGTAACAAGATATTTATCATACATTCAAAAGACCTCCTCTCAAGATAATCATACAGGTGTTGATTATCTTTCACAAGTATAGTATACTGGAGAGGCAGATCAGAAACAATCGGCATTTGCCCTGCAATTGAAAGAAAAGCAACACGGCGTGCCGGAGTGTTGCAGAATTTTGTAAACTTTTTGTGAGGAGCGCAAAATGGAGAAGCTGGATGCAAGAAAACGCTATACGCAAATGGTGCTCAAGCAGTCCTTTTTGGAGCTGCTGAAGGAAAAGCCGGTCAGTAGGATTACGGTGAAGGAGGTCTGCGCGCTGGCGCAGCTTAACCGTGCCACCTTCTATGCCCATTACAGCGATTGCTTTGCCCTGATGGAGAGCATTGAGAATGAACTCATCGATGCATTTGAGAAATCCCTTCGCTATGTCAATTCCTTTGATGTGACGGCGCTGATCGAGGCCATCTACGATATGGTCGATCAGAATCAGGAGGCCTGCCGGGTACTGATCCTGGGCAACACAAGCTCGACCGTCCTGATGCGGATGATCGCCTTGGCCAAGGAGGACAGCATTGCTTACTGGCGGAAAGAACTGCCCAATGCCAGCGAAACAGAGCTTGAGATGATGTATACCCATCTGTCAAACGGTTTGATGCATGTCGTTGTGGAGGGCTATGACAAGTACAGCAAAGAGGAAATGATCCATTTTGTCAGCCGGGTCGTAAAAGCCAGTCTTTCGGTGTTCCAATCGTCCCAAAAACCGCTTGCTTAACATAGATATGATGTCTGCGTGGTATAATAAGCCAAAGGATTGACGGTCAAAAAAGCAGACCTTGGTCATCTGGTGGAACTTTATCGGCGTAGTCGATATCTCATACTGATTCTTGATTAAAATATTTAATCAAGAATCCCGTGTGCTACGCACACTCGCATCGTGCGAATGCACGCTGCGCCGTCTCATGCAGAATCTGACGCGCCGTTGGCGCTATAAAAAGCTCTTCAAGCTTTTTAACAGATTCTAGTATCACAACAAGAGCAAAAAGAAACGGCATAGCCTACATGATCGTAAGCTATGCCGTATTCTTTTGAGCACCTTTCGTCCTTACGTGAATGCGGACTTGGCCTGCCCCTTGTGCTTTGTCCTGTTACAACTTCGCGTAGCGCATGAGGATGGTCGCGAACTCTGCGCGGGTGGCGTTGCCGGTCGGCTGGAGGCCGCCGTCCTTGCCGTTGATGATGCCCGCGCCGACGCACCAGCGCAGCGCGTCAACGGCCCATGAGCCAACCTGACCGGCATCCGGCCAGCGGCTGAGGTCGCCCGTCGGGGTCGTGTCCGTTCCCTTGACGGT
>NZ_JBBMFF010000259.1:0-12109 GCF_040096185.1 Faecousia intestinalis
ACGAAGGGCACGCCCTTCGCACGTTTGCGAGCCGAGCGGTATTTTCTCCG
The DNA here is from genome assembly GCF_040096185.1 of Faecousia intestinalis. Taxonomy (NCBI): domain Bacteria; kingdom Bacillati; phylum Bacillota; class Clostridia; order Eubacteriales; family Oscillospiraceae; genus Faecousia; species Faecousia intestinalis. Next base: position 51 of record NZ_JBBMFF010000259.1, read on the forward strand.
ACGTACACGCCGCCGGAGAAAATGATTCCCACTTTCTTTGCGCTTGCGAGCGCAAACTCTGCGAGGCTTTTCTCCCGGCTGAAAGTTTCGGAGGGAAGAAAAGTGTGAAACCGTCAGGGTTTCCTTTCGCGTTCAATAGCCCGCCGCAGCGGCAGAATTGCAAAATTATGCTACAAAAATTACATTTTGCAATTCTGAAAGCAGCTTGGTAAAAATCCCAAAGGGACTTTTACCAAGCTGGAAACGGATGCGGAGATGTTCCGCATCCGTGAATTATTCGTCGATGATGCTCCAGTGCGGGCGTGTGATGCGCTCGAACGTGGCATCCGAGAGGATGGGCCGCGCCAGCCGCGCCGCCGTGTCGTCCGCGATGCGGCCGGTCTGCGCGACCTCGCGCCCCGCCTGCGCCGCATCGGCCAGATAGGCGCTGACCTGACGGTGGCAGGCATCGATGGCGAACAGCTCGCCCTGCGGGCAGAAGATCGCCTGATAGCCGGGCGCATACTCGGCATAGGCCGTGCGCACCGCCGCATACAGGCGGTCGATTCCCGTGTGCCAGCAGGTGGAGATGAGCACAAGGCGCTTTTCGAGCATGGCGGGGTCGCGCAGCTCGTGCACGGCCCGGCTGCTCCATCCATAGGCCTTGGTATAGGGCAGGCAGCGGTCCGTCAGCGTCTTGAGCGTGCCCGGAATGCCATAAAAATACAGCGGGAAGCTCTCGACGACGACATCAGCCGCCGCAATGGCCGCATAGACCCGATCCATGTCGTCGCGCTGCACGCAGCGGCCGGGCGTTTTCGTCCAGCAGCCGAGGCAGCCCGTGCAGGGCCGGATGTTCAGATGGCGCAGCTCGAGCAGCTCCGTCTGCGTCCCCTCCGGGAAGCCGGAGAGAAACGCGCGGGTGATGGCCATGGTGTGGCTCTGCTCGCCCTTCGGGCTGGCGTTGAGGACGAGGACTCTCATGCGTAGATGGAATCCTGCGCCACGGCCGTAAACATCAGCTCACCCTTGGCGCGCACGCCGCCGTCGCAGGAGATCGTCACGTCGAACGTGTAGACTCCCGCGCCGCCGCGCACCATCTCGGCATGGATCTCCAGCCGGTCTCCGGGCACAACGGGACGGACGAATTTGAAATCGCGCACCTTCAGCAGCACATAGACCTTGCTGTCGTCGCTGCCGTCAGCCTCGATGACGAGGGAGCACAGCTGCGCGGCGCTCTCGATGAGCAGGACGCCCGGCATAATGGGCAGGCCGGGCATATGGCCCTGAAAATACGGCTCGTTGACGGAAACACACTTGATGCCGTCGGCGCTCTTGCCGGGCTCCAGCGCCGTCACGCGCTCGATCATCTGGAACGGCGGACGCTGACGGATGTGCGCATTGATCTCCAGCAGATTCACAGGCTCAGCCCTCCATCGAGGATGAGCGTCTGGCCCGTCAGGTAGGACAGCGTCGGGTCGCACAGGGTGCAGACGGCGTCGCCGACCTCCTCCGGCTTGGCAAAGCGGCCCATCGGCACGGACTTGAGATAGCCCTCGCGCTGCTCCTGCGGGATATGGTCGAGCATCTCCGTCTCGACGAAGCCGGGGGCGACGGCGTTGACGCGGATGCCGTAGGGCGCAAGCTCCTTGGCAAGCGTCGCCGTGAGCGCATTGACCGCGCCCTTCGTCGCGCTGTAGACGCTCTGGCCGGGAATGGCCAGCACGGAGCTGACGGAGGAGATGTTGACGATCACGCCGGACTTCTTCTTGAACATCTTGAGCGCCGCCTGCTGCGCGCAGTGGAAATAGCCCTTGATATTGATATCGAGGCTGCGGGTCAGGGAATCCTCCGTGAGCATCATGAGATAGCGGTCGTCCACGACGCCCGCATTGTTCACAAGGACATCGAGGCCGCCCATTTCGCGCACGACGGTGCGGAACATATCCTTGACCTCCGGCAGCTCGGCCGTGTTGGCGCGGACGGCCAGACTGCGCACGCCGAGCGCCTCGATCTCCGCGACGACCGCCTGCGCGGCGGCCTCGTTGGAGACATAGTTCACCGCGACATCATAGCCGCGTTTGGCAAGCGCCAGTGCGCAGGCTCTGCCGATGCCGCGCGACGCGCCGGTCACAAGTGCAATGCTCATGCTTCTTTCCTCCCAACGATCACGCAGCTGACGCTGCCGGTCCAGCCGGTGGCCAGCGCAGCAGCCGTGCGGCACTCGCCGGACGACACGGCGCGGCAGGCCTCTGCCAACGCCAGAGCGGCGGAGGCCGCGCGGGCGTCGCCGGTGCGGGCCTTCATCTCCTGTGCGGTGAACAGGCGGTCGACGGCGGTCAGGCCCGCGTCCTGCAGGGCCCCTGCCAGCGTGCGGTCGACCTGCTCCTGCGCAGGCTCCGAGCCGTAGCGGGCCGCCTGATGCGTCCCGGCATAGCCGAGAATTTCGGCGTAGATCCTTGCGCCGCGCGCCTGTGCGGCAGCGGCATCCTCGAGGAGCATCGTCACGCAGCCCTCGCCGACGACATGGCCGGGCAGCGGCAGGTGCGAATAGACCTCGGTGATATTTTCGGAATTTTCGTCCGTTCCGGCGGCAAGTACGGCGTCGACCGCGCCGGAGCGCAGCTCATCGCAGGCACAGATGACGCTCTGCAGGCCGGCCTGCGTGCCGTTGGCGATCGTGGCGCAGAAGCCCTTCAGGCCGGTGAAGATGGACAGGTAGCCGCCCGCCGCGTTATACACGGTATGCGGGAAGCTGAAGGCGCTGCCCGCAGCCGGGCCCTTTTCGCAGACGGTCTTCTGGAACGACGTGATCTCGGCCATGGGGCCGTCCGCCGTGCCGATCGTGCTGCCGACGCGGGAGGCGTTGTCCGCATCGATGGTGAAGCCCGCATCGCGCAGGGCGTCCACGCCGCTGAGGACCTGCATCTGGCTGAAGCGGTCGAGCTTGCGGTAGAAGCCGAGCTTCACATCGCGCGCGCCGAAATCCTCCGGCGTCAGCTCGCGCTGAACGCTCGCCGTGCCGTCCGCCTCGGACAGCAGCTCGCCGATGCCCGTCACGCAGATGCGGCGCTTGCCGGTCTGCTCCGCCGGGTGCGGCTTTTTCGAGAAAATGATGCTGGCGTTCGTGCCGCCGAATGCGAACGAGTTCGACATGACGTTCTCCAGCTCGCGCTCGCGGGCGACGTTCACAACGCAGTCGAGGTTCCCGGCCTTTTCGGCCAGCGGGGCCAGATCCGCCGGGGCATAGCCCATCGTCGGAAGAACCGTGTTCTCCGTCAGCGCCTTGACGCTGAGGACGGCTTCGATCGCGCCCGCCGCGCCGAGGCAGTGGCCCGTCATGGACTTCGTCGAGCTGACGGACGGAGCCGCGCCCTCGAAAAGCGTGTGCAGCGACAGGAACTCCGCCGCGTCGTTCTTGGCCGTGCCGGTGCCGTGGGCATTGATGTAGCCGATGTCGCCCGCTTCCGTTCCGGCGTTGACCATGGCGCGGTGCAGCGCGGCCATCTGCCCCTCACCCTGCGGCTGCGGCGCAGTGATGTGGAAGGCATCGGAGCTGACGCCCCAGCCCGCCACCTCGCAGTAGATCTTTGCGCCGCGGCGGATGGCGTGCTCATACTCCTCCACGACCAGAACACCGGCGCCCTCGCCGAGGGAGATGCCGTTGCTGTGGTTCAGAGGAGAGCAGGGGCCGGCCGAGAGCGCATGCAGCGCATTGAAGCCCGCATAGGCAAGGGATGAGAAGGCATCCGTGCCGCCCGCGAGAAAAATTTCGCCGCGGCCGAGGCGGATGAGGTCGCACGCATACGAAACGCTCATCGTGCCCGCCGCGCAGGCGTTGACAATGTTCGCCGTTTCGCCGTTCGCGCCGAGCGCGAAGGCAGTGTTCGCCGCAATGGCGGAGGCGGACATCTTCAGAACATCCTGCTCCTCCGTGCGGCCCTGCAGCAGGCCGGTGTAATAGTGGTCGATGCTCGCAGCGCCGCCGACGCAGCTGCCGAGAATGACGCCCGCCTCGCGGACGGCGCTGTCCGTCAGCCTGCCGTCGCGCACGGCCTCGTGGGCCGCATGCAGGCAAAGGCGGACGGAGCGGTCATATTCGGGCGCAGGGAGATTCTCACAGTGCACCTCCGCGCCCACATGGGAGACGCAGCCCTCCGTCGAGACGGACTTGACCTCGTCGATCCCGGTTTTTCCGGCGCAGATATTCTGCCAGCAGGTATCCACGTCGTTACCGGCGGCACAGATCAGGCCAAGGCCGGTGATGACACAACGCTTTTCCATTTACTGCTCCACATGCTCCTCGACATAGGAAGCCAGCGCGTTGATGGTCTGGAAGTGCTCGCGGTCCACGCCGGTCATGTCGACGCCGAACAGGTCGTCGATGCCGGAAATGATCTCGAGGGAGTCCACGGAGTCCAGGCCGATGTCGCCGCCGAACAGCTCGGCATCGTCGTCCAGCATGTTTTCGGGGATGCGCAGGTTCTCGCTGATCATGTTCTTGATCTTCGCTGCAATTTCAGTCTTCGTCATGGTAATCTATCTCCTTATTTCGGTATTTCATAATATGATACTCCGGCGTATCGGCCGGAATGTCTCGCGTTAATGCTCCGTAAAGCGGACAATACTGCCGTTTTCCTCATACACGCCGATGCGGCGGTAGCGGCGGTAGCGCTGCTCGAGCAGCTCCTCGGGCGTGAGGGCGCACAGCTCGTCGAGGTCCATCGTGAGCTGCACCGTCATGGCGGCGCACATCTGCGGGAAATCGGCGAAATTCTCCGGGATGATCTCCTCGGCCACATGCAGGTCGACCATATCGGCCGCCGTGATGTGCAGGCACTGCGCGGCATCCGCCACGCGGCCGGAGTCCTTCCAGAGGATGCTGGCACAGCCCTCCGGCGAAATGACGGAGTAAACGGCGTTTTCCAGCATATACACGCGGTCGGCCGCAGCCAGCGCCAGCGCGCCGCCGCTGCCGCCCTCGCCGATGACGACGGAGATGACCGGCGTGCGCAGGCCCATCATTTCCAGAATGTTCTCGGCGATGGCCTCGCCCTGCCCGCGCTCCTCGGCCTCCGCGCCGCAGTAGGCGCCGAGCGTGTCGACGAGGCAGATAACGGGGCGGTGGAATTTTTCGGCCTGCTTCATCAGGCGCAGAGCCTTGCGATAGCCCTCCGGCATGGGGCAGCCGAAGTGGTTGCGCATGCGGCTGTCGAGGTCCGCGCCCTTGTCGATGGCGATATAGGTCACGGGACGGCCGCTGAGCGTGCCAATGCCGGAAATGATGGCCGGGTCCTCGCCGAAGCGGCGGTCGCCGCACAGGTCGAGGCGGTTTTCAAACAGCGCGGCAACATAGGCCGCACCCGTCGGACGCCCGGCGTGCCGGGCCTCTTTCAAACGTTCAAAAGCATTCATTTTCGCTCATCCTCCGTGCAGATAGAGCAGGTTGCCCAGCGTGACCGGCAGAGCGCGCCGCTCGATCACCGCGTCGACAAAGCCATGCTCGCGCAGGAACTCCGCGCGTTGGAAATTGCCGGGCAGCTGTGAGCCGGTCGTCTGCTCCACGACGCGGCGGCCGGCAAAGCCGATGAGCGCGTTCGGCTCGGCGAGAATGATATCCGCCTGCATGGCAAACGAAGCCGTGACGCCGCCGGTCGTCGGATCGGTCAGCACGGCGATGTACAGAAGCCCCGCCTCGCTGTGGCGCTTGACCGCGCCGGAGCACTTGGCCATCTGCATGAGGGACACAACGCCCTCCTGCATCCGCGCGCCGCCGGAGGCCGTGAAGCCGATGACAGGCAGGCGCTGGGCCAGTGCGAACTCAAACAGACGGGTGATCTTCTCGCCCACGGCAGAGCCCATGGAGGCCATGATAAAGCTGGAATCCATGACGAACGTCGCGCAGAACATGCCGCCGATGGCGGCCGTTCCGCACAGGACGGCCTCGTTCTCGCCCGTCGTTTTGCGGGCCTTTTCCAGCTTTTCGGCATAACCGGGGAAGCTCAGAAAATCGACGCTCGTCACATCGGCATCCAGCTCCTGGAAGCTCCCGGCGTCGAACGTATGCATGATGCGCTCGCGCGCATTCATGCGGAAATACGCGCCGCAGGCCGGGCAGATCATCGCGCCCTGCTCCACGGCCGTACGGCCGCTCTCCGTCTTGCACTTCGGGCAGACGTGCGTCTGCGGCACCGGGCGCACCGGAGGCACGGGAGGCAGCTCCGTGCGGCTCTGCGTATATTCGCGGATCAGGTCGCGGAGCAGCACAGCAGTCCCTCCTCCTGCAGCTTTGCCAGACCGGCAAGGCTGTCGACCGCAAAGCTGCGGCATTCCGGCAGATTCTTGCGCACGAGCTTGCACAGCACCATGCCCGCGCCGCACTCGACAAACGTGTCAAAGCCCTGCTCGTTCAGATGGCGCAGCGTCTCCTTCCAGCGGACCGGATGGTTGATCTGCTGCGTGAGCAGCTCGCGGACATTCTCGCCGTAGGGCTCGGCCGTGCGGTTGGCATAGGCCGGAAGCGCGGGCTTCTGCAGGGGCGTGTCCGCGAGGATCGCGCCGAACTCCGCCGAGGCAGGGTCCATATACGGCGAATGGAAGCCGCCGCTGACATTCAGCGGCATGCTGCGGCCGCCTGCGGCCGCGACATCGGCATACAGGCGCTCCAGCTCATCCCGGTCGCCCGAGACGGCGATCTGCCCGTCGCAGTTGTAATTGACCGGCCAGACATGGTCATAGGCGGCGCAGAGGCGCTCGACCGTCTCGTCCGGCAGCTTGACAATGGCCGCCATGGAGGCGTTGACGTTTTTCCCGGCCCGCGCCATGCTTGCGCCGCGCGCGCAGGCAAGGCGGAAGCCCGTCATGCCGTCATAGGCCCCGGCAAAGGCCAGCGCCGGGATCTCGCCGAGCGAGAAGCCCGCAACAGCCTCCGGCTGCAGGCCGCTGTCGCGCAGGGCGTAGGCGGCGGCAAGATCGGCCAGGTACAGGCAGGGCTGCGTGTTTTCGGTCTGGCGCAGCTCGTCATCGCTCCCGGCGAACATCTGCTGCAGCGTGCCGGGGCGAAGCTCCTCCGCAGCGTCAAACAGTGCGCGGACGGAGGCAAAATGTTCATAGAATTCCTTCCCCATGCCGGCGCGCTGCGCGCCCTGCCCGGAGAACAGAAAAGCGGTCTTTCCCATAGTCGACCCTCATTTCTCGACAGTTTTCGTTTGTAGCCACTATAGCAAAACCCCATTGCTTTCGCAATGTGCATTCCCCGAAAGCTGCGCTATTTTCATACGCCGCCGTCGAAATGTCCAAAGAAATATCCTGTTACAGCTTCATCCCGAGCTGTCACTTCGCGTCGGGTGCAATATTTAACACGTCGATCTGACAGCACTGCATCGCAGAGAGCGCATTGCGGTGGTTCTCGGGCGTCACGCCCGCGCAGCAGGCCGCATCCACGGAAACGGGAAGCTCCGGGCAGAAGGCCTTGCACAGCAGGGCGTTCGAAATGACGCAGATATCCGTGCACAGGCCGACGAGCTCCACGCGGTCGATCTCGCCCGCCGCGAAGCGGCTGCGCACCAGCTCGCCGAGGGCAGTGGAGCCGAACGTCGGCTTCTCGATCCGCCCTGCCTCCGCCCGGACGGTCAGGCCGTCGGCCAGCGCGTGGCCCCAGGTGCCGCGGATGCAGTGCGGCACGGGCAGCCTCTTGCCCTCCTGCGTGGCAAGGTAGTCCTCGCCGTGGGTGTCGAGTGTATAGACGACGGCATCCGCCGCTGCGATCTTCGCATTCACATGCGGCACGATCGCCTGCGCCTCCGCCGTGCCCAGCGCACCGGTCACGAAGTCATTCTGCATATCGACAACGATAAGTAAGGTCATTTTGTCTCTTCCTTTCCGTATCCGGCCGTCAGGCCGAAAAATTCCAGAACTGCGCCCAGGAACGCCGCCAATCCGGCATTTCCGGCGTTGTACAGCTCGTGCTTTTCGTCGGGGAATTCCAGCAGCCGCCCCTGCGGCAGGCGCGCGGCCAACAGGCGCTGCTCCCGCAGGCTGACCTGCGTGTCCCGCCCGGCGCTGCACACCAGGACCGGGACCTGCACTCTGCGGCAGGCGCGCGGGCTGAGGACCCGGCTGCGCAGGGCGAGCGATTCATAGACCCAGCGGTTCGACGCGCCCATCGTCTGATAGGCAGGACACTCTGCGCGGCAGTCCATGGCGGCGCGGAAACGGGCGCGGCTCGTGCAGCCGCTGCACGAAAATTCGGCGTTGGGATCATAAGCGCCGGAAAACAGCGGGCTTTTCTCCCGCTCGCCCCGCCGCAGCAGCACGCGGGCACAGCCGAGCGCCAGCCAGTACGGCGCGCGGCCCGTCTGCGGGCAGAGCATGGGCGAGCACAAAACGGCGCGTGCAGCGCAGTCCGGCAGCTCCTGCAGAAGACGTGCGGCCACGCCGCCGCCCATGGAGTGGCCAAACAGCAGCGGCCGCTCCGGGACGATATCCCGCAGGAAGCAGGCCATATCGCGTACATAGTCCTCGAACCGGTCGACATGCACGATGCCGCCCTGCCCGTGGCCGCGCAGCACCGGCAGCCAGACCGTGCAGCCCGCCTGCCGGAGATAGCGGCACAGCTCCCGGTATTTTTCCGGAAACTCCGTGAACCCGTGCAGGAGGACCACATGGGCACGCGGCCGGTCTGCGTGCACGGCCTGCCACGGCAGCTCCGTGCTGTCAAAGCCGCGATAAGTCCCCGCCGTGCGGTGCGGCTCCATCTCCCGCTCCGCCTCCCGGAGCCATGCGCCCAACGCCGCCTCCGGCGCGAGTGCAAACGGAAGCTCCCCCATAGCTGCGCCCTCTTTCTCTCTTCTTCCCATCACAGGATTTCTTATTATAGCACAGCGCGGCGGAATTTCCTAGAACGCGGTTTGAAAATCGCAAAAAACGGGCATACCCTCCAAAAAAGGAGGGCAAAAAATTGCTCACGCTGTTTCTCTTGACCGTTCTGATCTATCACCGCTGCTTCCGGCGCTACGACGCCGATCCGGAGCCGGAGCTCGGCCTGCCCGCGAAAAGGCTCACGTTTTTGAGTGGGCCGAACCGCCTGCAGGGCTACTTATGCGGCACGGGGGACACGCTCGCCGTCCTCGCGCCAGGGCTTGGGAACGGAGCGTTTTCCTATGCGCCGCAGATCCAATGGCTCGCCAGAGCCGGGCTGCGCGTGTTTTCATTTGACTACACCGGCTGCTACGGCAGCACGGGCCGGTCGTGCCGGGGCTTTCCGCAGGCAGCGGACGACCTGCGCGCCGCGCTGCGCTTTCTGGAGGAAAACGGCCGCTTCGGCAGCCGCCGCCTCGTCCTGCTCGGCCACAGCATGGGCGGCTATGCCGTCTGCTGCGCCCTGCCGGGAAGCCGGGTGGATGCGGCCGTGTGCATCGGCGGGGTGAACAGTCCCATGGAGGCCACGCTCTCGCCGGTCCTGCACCACATCGGCGTGCTTGCCTATGCGCATTATCCGGCGCTGTACCTCTATCAGGCCGCGCGCTTCGGACTGCGCGCCCTGCGCCGCACCGCCGCACAGGCTGCCGCCGAGTCCGGGACGCCGCTGCTGCTCGTCGGCGGCGTGCACGACTGGATCGCTCCGCTGCACCGCAGCTCCATTCTGGCCCATCTGCACGCGCTGCCGCAGGCGCAGGCCCTGCTCTGGGCCGAGCCGGAGCACGACGGCCACGCCGACCTGCTGTTCGGCGCGACCCGCAGCGAGGCCAACCCCGCCCTCATGACACAGATCGACCGTTTCCTCCGCCCCGAAAAATTCGACGAAATGAAAAAAAGTTGTTGACAATTTTCTATCCTGCTGATATAATAGCAGAGCTGTCAGGAAATGCTGCTATAGCTCAGCAGGTAGAGCGCATCCTTGGTAAGGATGAGGTCTCCAGTTCGAATCTGGATAGCAGCTCCATAAATGCTCCGAGACTTTCGAGTTTCGGAGCATTTCTTTTTATTGCAAGATAAACTGGAGACCTCATCCCCTGCGCGAAGCGCATTTCAATTCGAGGTCGCTCCGGGCTCCCGCGGAGCCTGCTCCGCGGGACATGGACTCCAGTTCGAATCTGGATAGCAGCTCCAGAAACCTTCAAAGCCTTCGGGTTTTGAAGGTTTTTCTTTTACCGTAAGCAAAACTGGAGACCTCATCCCCTTGCGCGAAGCGCATTTCAATCCGAGGTCGCTCCGGGCTCCCGCGGAGCCTGCTCCGCGGGACGTGGACTCCAGTTCGAATCTGGATAGCAGCTCCATAAATGCTTCGAGACTTTCGGGTTTCGGAGCATTTTTTTATTGCAAGATAAACTGGAGACCTCATCCCCTGCACAGTTTTACGCCAGACTTTCAATTCTGGCTGTAGCGGCGCTCATTGAGCGCCTTGCAGGCAGGCAGTATTTGCAGCACGCATTGTATGGTGTGAGGCCTCCAGATTTGTCATTGCGAGGAGCGAAGCGACGTGGCAATCTCGCAGTACCATATCGGATATCACGAAAGCTCCGGCGAAACCGTAACTGCCTTCCCGAGATTGCCGCGTCGGCCTGCGGCCTCCTCGCAATGGCACATCAGGGCGGTGTGGCGGTGCACCAGCGCCCTCACACGGTTGAATATCCCTGTACAAGGCGGTCACTGACCGCCGCTGCAGGCACAAGATGCAAGCGGTTTGTTCGTTTTGATCGGCGGCCTGTTCATATCGGCAGTGCCGGGCCGTTCTCAACAAAACAGCACTGTTTATTCCGCAGACATAAAAAATAACCTTTGCCTTACGGCAAAGGTTATTTTTGGTACGCCGGAAGGGACTCGAACCCCCGACCTACTGGTTCGTAGCCAGTCACTCTATCCAGCTGAGCTACCGGCGCGTACGCACTCAACGTGCTCCAATATACTACCACAACGCCCCACAAATTGCAAGCACTTTTTTCGAAAATCGCGAGAAATTTTCCGCAGCCCCTTTGGCGCTTGACAAACGCCATCGAAATCCCGTACGATAAGGAAAACGATTCAGAAAGGACCGCTGCCCATGAAACGTACCCTTGCCATGCTGCTGGCCCTCGCGCTGCTGCTCCTGTGCGCCTGCTCCGCCGCGCCGGAGCCGACGCAGCCCGCAGCGGAGCCGCCGGTGGAAACGGCGGAAACGCTCCCCGACCACGCCGCGCAGGACGATGCGGCATCCGAGCCAGCACAGCCGCTGTTCTGGCAGGTCAGCGGAAACGGCTATTCCGGCTCGTTCTACCTGCTCGGCTCCATCCACGTCAGCGACGGCCTCACCTATCCGCAGGAGCTTCTGGACGCCTATGCCGCCTGCGACACGCTGGCCGTGGAGAGCGACGTTCTCGCGCTGGAGGCAGACCTGTCGGCGCAGGTCGAAATGATGCGCTGTCTTGTCTACACCGACGGCACGACCATCGACGCCCATCTGGACGCGCAGACCTACGCCGACGCGAAGCAGGTGCTGACGGACCTCGGCGGCTATCAGACCATGCTCGACCACTACATGCCCATTTTCTGGTATTTGCTGGCAGGAAATCTGGCGCTGGCGCAGACGCGCTTTTCGCCGGACGGCGGCGTGGACCGCTATTTCCTGCAGATGGCAAAGGCCGACGGCACGGAAATTTTGGAGGTCGAGCAATACACGGACGTCTACCGCGCGCTCGGCGCGCTGTCCGAGAAGACGCAGGTCTACGCTCTGCAGCAGGCCATCCGTCCGGAGGTCCTTGCCGCCACGGAGGAGGACGCCGCAGCGCTGCTGGATGCATGGTGCAGCGGCGACGAGGCCGCGATCATCGATCTGCTGGAGGCTGAACCGGATGAGCCGCTCACGCCGGAGGAAGAGGCAGCCGCGGAAGAGTTCGGCCGCACCCTTGTGACGGACCGCAACGCCGCCATGATCCGGGCGGCGGACGAAGCCCTGCGCGCCGGGAAGAACGTGTTCTATATCGTCGGGATCGCCCATATGTTGGGCGAGGACGGCATTGTCGAAGGGCTCCGCCAGCTTGGCTATACCGTCACGCAGGTATCATATACAAGTTAAATTTCATATCAAACGGGCCGCTGCGATG
>NZ_JBBMFF010000260.1:0-60666 GCF_040096185.1 Faecousia intestinalis
ACCCCATTTTATTCGCCGCCTGCGGGCGGCGAACTCTGCGAGGCTATTTGATATGCTGCTGCCCGGTTGTCCCAATTTGCTCCCTTGCATTTTTGCCTCCGGCGCGATAAAATGAAAGAAAAACGGAGGGATACCAATGGAACCTGTTTCGCTGTTTTATGAAAAGCGCGCGCAGCTCCTGCTGAAGAATCTTCGCGCCCGGCATTTTGATGCATGCTACTGCCCGGACCGTGCCTCTGCGCTTGCTGCTGCGCTGCGGCTGATCCCCCAGGAGTCATTGGTCGGCTGGGGCGGCGCGCGCTCTGCTGACCAGATCGGCCTGCAGCAGGCCCTGCGGGACGGCCCGTGGCGTGTCATCGACCGCGAGAGCATGCAGACGGATGCCGAGCGGGAGCAGGCTGCCCATGATTGCCTCTCTGCCGATTTCTTTCTGACCGGCGCGAATGCCGTCAGCCTTACGGGAGAACTGGTGAATATCGACGGCAAGGGAAACCGCGTTGCTGCCATCGTGTTCGGTCCGCGCGAGATCATCGTGATCGCCGGGATGAACAAGGTCGTCGATACGCTCGACGAGGCCGTGCGCCGTGCCCGAACGATCGCCGCACCGAAGAATGAGCAGCGCTTTCTCGGCAAGACGCCGTGCGCGCAGACCGGCTGCTGTGCCGACTGCCACGGCGAGGAGTGCATCTGCAATCAGATCCTCATCACGCGAAACTGCCGTCCTGCCGGACGCATCCATGTCATCCTCGTCGGCGAGGAGCTTGGCTTCTGAACAAAATTGGCGTAAAAAATCGGAGCCTCCGCTTTCAGAGCGGGGGCTCCGTGTTTTGCCAAGGGTCAGCCGTTTGCCACGTTGAACAGGGAATAGAACTGCTCACGGCGGGCCATCAGGGCGTCAAAGCTGCCGCGTTCGCAGATCTCGCCGTTTTTCAGAACGAGAATTTCATCATATTTCCGCAGCAGCGGCTCCTCGAGCCGGTGCGTAACAACAATACGTGTCAGACCCTCGATGGCCAGAATGGCGGCACTGACAGAATAGGCCGTGGCGGCATCCAGTGCTGCCGTGGCCTCGTCGATGAGCAGGACGGGCGTCTGCCGCAGCAGGCAGCGCGCGATAGAGATGCGCTGCCGCTCGCCGCCAGAGAGGCCGGAGCCGCCCTCACCGCAGATATAGTCCTCGCCGCGCTCGGCCAAAAGGGGAGTCAGACCGGCCTTCTCCGTGGCCTGCTGCACGAGCTTCTCATCAAAGTGGCGAAACATCGTGATATTGTTGCGGATGGTATCGTCGAAGATAAACACGTTCTGCTGCACGACGGAAACAAGGCCGTAGAGTGATTCCGTTGCAATGCTGCGCAGTTCGCGCTGATCGAAGCGGATGCTGCCCTGATAGTCGTTGCTGCTGCCCATGAGCAGGTTCACGAGCGTGGACTTGCCGCTGCCGGATGTGCCGACGATGGCATAGCTTTTTCCGGCCTCAAAGCGGACGGAAACGTCGTTCAGGACGGGCGCACTCTCGTGATAGCCGTAGGTCAGGTGATCGATGGTGATGCCGTCGCGCAGGACCGGGTCCATCTGTTCGCCGCTCTCGCGGACGTTTTTGCCCACGGCGTCGGCCAGCTTGTCGATGAGGGCAACGGCGGCACGGCGGTTGGCCAGGATGGGCGGCACGGAGCCGATGGGATCGACCACGAAGCTCATGAGCGGCAGGAACACGATGACAACGCCGGGTGTAACGCCCTGTTTCGTTACGGCAAGATATGCGCCGAACAGGAATACGCCGAGTTGGGCTACGATCCCTGCGCCGGTGCCGAGCATGGTGATGACCTCCTCCATGCGGCGGCGACGGCCCTTCGTCTCCTCCAGTTCCTCGTTGCGGCGGCAGAAGCGGGCAACGACCTCGGCCTCTGCCTTGAAGCTCTTGACAACGGAGAAGCCGGACAGGAGGTCCTTCGTCATGGCGACGAACGACTCGTTCTGCCGCGAGACCTCCGTCTCCATCCGCGCCAGCCTGTTGCCGCACAGGACGGAAACAGCCAGCGGCACGAGCGACAGCAGCAGGGCAAAGCCGGTGAGCAGGGGACTGTAGAGCAGCATCATGACCAGGCCGCCCACAAAGGAGACGCTCTTTGTCAGAAGTGTAAAGATCTTCGCAAGGTAATTTGTCTCGATGCAGACGGCATCATTCGTCAGGGCGGAGATATAGCGGCTCGTATTCTCGTCCGAGAACGTGCTGATGCTTTTCTTCGTCAGCTCCGTGAAGGCGTATTCTTTATACTGCTTCATGGCGCGCCGCAGAAAGGCGGGGTAGGTATAGCATTGCACCACATAGATCGTCGTCACGCTCACCAGAACACCGAGACACAGCCAGCACATGCGAACGAGCGGGGCAACGCTGTCGCCGGAGGCAATGTCGATGATCTGCTGCAGGATCCAGGCGACGGCCAGCAGCGCGCCGCCGAGCAGGAGCATTGCTCCTGCTGTGACAAAGAATGTGGCTTTATTTTTTCGATAGAACGTCGCGGTCAACTGCCTGCGCAGCGCCCGGACGCGGGGCGGATCAGATTTCATAACAGCGGTTCCTCCATGACAAGTTCGCATGCACGATAACGGTATGCACGCGGGCCGGCGGGGCAAAAGGGGGAAAAATGCAAAATGCCCGCTGCAGGGATGCAGCGAGCGAATTTGCATCAGTCCACAATGTCAACGGTGACGCGCTTGCCGTCACGCTGGGAGACGGCCTTGATGATGGTCCGGATCTCTTTTGCGATGCGTCCCTGGCGGCCGATGACCTTGCCCATATCCTCCGGCGCAACGTGAAGCTCCAGAACGGTGCTCTCGCCGTCCTCACGCTCCGTGACCGTCACGGCCTCGGGATCGTCAACAAGCTGCTTTGCCACATAGAGCAAGAGTTCCTTCATCGTGCAGTCCCTCTCGATCAAAGGACGTTAGCCTTTTTCAAAAGCGCCTTCACGGTGTCGGTCGGCTGAGCGCCGTTCTTGATCCACTGCTGGGCCTTCTCGGCGTCGACAGTGATGGTGGCCGGCTCGGTCAGGGGATCATAGGTGCCGATCTCTTCGATGCAGCGGCCGTCGCGCGGGCTGCGGGAATCAGCAACGATGATGCGGTAGTAAGGAGCCTTCTTCGCACCCATTCTTCTCAGTCTGATTTTAACCATGGGGTTTCACCTCCAAATAGAATTCAAAATATATCGTCAGACCTGGTTGCGGTCCAATGATCACATACCGGGGAAGCCGGGGAAGCCTCCCATTTTGCCGGGCAGCTTGCGCTTTTTGCCCTTGCCGTTCATCTGCTTCATAAGCTGCTGCATCTGGTCAAACTGCTTGAGCAGACGGTTAACGTCCTCGACCTTCTGGCCGCAGCCAAGCGCGATGCGGCGCTTGCGCGAGGAGTTCAGGCACGCGGGGTTCTCGCGCTCATAGGGCGTCATGGAGAGAATGATGGCTTCGACGCGGCCGAGGGCCGATTCGTCGACCTGCACATTCTTCATGCTGCCCATGCCGGGGATCATGCCGAGCAGGTCCTGCATGGGACCCATCTTGCGGATCTGCAGGAGCTGATCGTAGAAATCGGCGAGCGTGAACTTGTTGGCCCGCATCTTCTGCTCGAGCTCGGCGGCCTTCTTCTGGTCGAGGGCCTGCTCGGCCTTTTCGATCAGCGTGAGCACGTCGCCCATGCCGAGGATCCGCGAAGCCATGCGCTCCGGGTGGAACGGCTCGATCATGTCGAGCTTTTCGCCGGTGCCGATGAACTTGATGGGCTTGCCGGTGACGGCCTTGACGGACAGCGCAGCGCCGCCGCGGGCATCGCCGTCGAGCTTCGTGAGCATCACGCCGTCGATGTCCAGCCATTCGTTGAAGGACTGGGCGGCGTTCACGGCGTCCTGACCGGTCATGGCGTCCACGACGAGCAGAATTTCATTCGGCTGGACTTCAGCCTTGATGGACTTCAGCTCGTTCATCAGGGCCTCGTCCACATGCAGGCGGCCGGCCGTGTCGAGGAAGACCATGTCGTTGCCGTGCTGCTGCGCATGGCGGATGGCCGCCTTGGCGATCTTCACGGGGTTTTCCTGCCCCATCTGGAACACCGGGATGCCGAGCTGACCGCCGACGACCTCCAGCTGCTTGATGGCGGCAGGGCGGTAAATATCGCAGGCGACGAGCAGCGGGCGCTTGCCCTGCTTTTTGAACAGACCGGCGAGCTTTGCGCCGTTCGTGGTCTTGCCTGCGCCCTGCAGGCCGACGAGCATAACGACCGTCGGCGGCTTGGGGGAGATGGAAATACGCTGATTTTCGCTGCCCATCAGACGGATGAGCTCTTCGTTGACGATCTTGACGATCGTCTGTGCAGGGGTCAGGCTCTCCATCACGTCCTGCCCGGAGCAGCGCTCCGAAACGGACTTGACGAAGTCCTTGACGACTTTATAGCTGACGTCCGCCTCCAGAAGCGCAAGACGGATCTCACGCATGGCCTCCTTGATATCGGATTCGGACAGGCGGCCCTTGCCGCGCAGCTTTTTGAACGCGGCGTTCAGTTTTGCGGTCAGACCTTCAAATGCCATGGCTACTCCTTCAGGGAATCAACGGCGGCAAGGATGCGCTGGGCGCCCTGCCGGGTGGCGGGATCCCCGGCCTGCAGCAGGGGCTGGGCCTCGGCGGTGATCGCGGCGAGGGCATGGCGGAGCTTTTGCTCCCGGGCGACGCAGCCGGTCACGCGCTCGAACGAAGCGAGCAGCGCCTCGCTGCGGGAGATGGCGTCGTGAACGCCCTGACGGGAAATGCCCTCCTGCTCGGCGATCTCTGCCAGCGAGAGATCCTGATTGTAATAGAGGTCAAAATAGGTTTGCTGCTTTTCGGTCAGCAGCGCGCCGTAGGTGTCGAAGAGCAGGGACATGGTAAAGGCTTCCTGTTTCATGATACTGCCCCCCTTGACCTTGGGTATTATAGCAGACGGATGTGCGCTTGTCAAGAGAAAAAACTTGACAGCCGGGAAATTCGTGCCCTGCATATTTCCCGGCAGCGGCGGCATAAGCTGAGGCGAGGTGATGGACATGCGAAACTTTTACCGGCGGAATCTGCCCGTCCTGCTCGTGCTGGGCATCATTCTGGCCCTTGCGGGCGCGGGCGCGGCCAAGCAGGCAGCGGCGCTCCCGGCAGGCTCGTGGGGCCTGAGCTTCCAGCAGGAGGGCCAGCCGCCCGTGGGAAACACCACGGCGGACCGGCTGCGGCAGTATGATGCGGCCTTCCTTGGCGATACGGCGCAGAAGCGCATCTATCTCACGTTCGACGCGGGCTATGAGAACGGCTGCACGGCGCAGATCCTCGATGCGCTGCAGAAGCACCATGCTCCGGCGGCATTCTTCCTGGTCGGCAACTACATCGAGCGAAATCCAGACCTCGTCCGGCGCATGGCGCAGGAGGGGCATACGGTCGGCAATCACACCTACCACCACTGGGACATGTCGAAGATCGGGGAGATGGAGCAGTTCCGGCAGGAGCTCGAGTCCCTCGAGACGCTCTACCGTGACACGACCGGGCAGGAGCTTGCAAAATTCTACCGCCCGCCGCAGGGCATCTATTCCGAGAAAAATCTCGAAATGGCGCAGCAGCTCGGCTATCACACCGTGTTCTGGAGCCTTGCCTATGTGGACTGGCTGCAGGACGATCAGCCGACGTCGGAGCAGGCCTATGCCAAGCTCATCCCGCGCATCCACAACGGAGCCGTCGTGCTGCTGCACAGCACGTCCCAGACGAACGCGGCCATTCTCGACAGTCTGCTCACGCGCTGGGAGGAGATGGGCTATTCGTTCGGTGAAATTTCCGAGTTGTTCCCGGCGGGCTGACACAGGGAGCGCTGCATGGCAGCGGCAAAGTTGTCCAGCCGCCCGGCGATGCCCGGCAGAGCCTGCGCCGTTGGCAGGTCGTTCGCCGTTTCCAGCAGGCAGAAGCGCGGCGGCAGCGAGACGGTCTTGTTCAGGCACATCGCACCGAGCAGCTGGCGCGCGACGAGATCGCCGCCGGAGTAGCCGGAGACGATGACGCTGTAGAGCTGCTTTTCCGACAGGTCGCACTGCAGCAGCAGGCTCGTCAGGCGGTTGAACAGGGCCGTGAAATTTGCGCCGGCGGCATCGTTGTAGTTCGGGCAGAGGAACAGCATGGCGTCGCACTCGCGGATCGCGGGCAGGACGGTCTCGGAGATGGCTCCGCCGTAAAAGCAGCTGCCGCTGCGCGCAAAATGCAGGCACGCGCTGTAGGAGCAGCCGCGGCAGTCGTGGATCGTGCCGTTGCGCAGCGAAATTTCCGCAATGCTGCAGCAGCCGCTCAGGCGGCGGCTCAGCTCGCGGCCCATCCAGAGCGTGCTCGAGCGGCCGCTTTCGGAGGCATGCAGCACGAGCAGCTTCGGCCGCCCGACGCGCTTTGGGGAAAAGGCGAGCAGGCGTTCTCCCAGCTCCCTCGTGCGTGCACGGTATGTCTCCTCCCAGCTCATGCCGCGCCGCGCAGCGAGAATATGCTGGTTATAGAGGGAGCCCGTTCCCTCCACGAGCGGCTTGCCGGGCAGGGCCGCTCCGGCGAGATTCGCGGCGAGCGCCAGATCCTGCGCCAGCGCCTTGGTGTAGAGCTCCGTCTCTCCGTCGACAACGAAGCCGCAGACGGAGCCCTCCAGACAGCCCGGCTCGCTCCGCAGCCGCCGGAGCAGACGGAGCGTCGGCTCATCCATCCCGGCGGAGCCTGCATCGAGCGCAAACAGAATACGCGCGCCGCGCAGGTCACCCTGTGCATTGCGGACCGGAAGGTCGCACAACGCCGTCTCGATCACGTCCCTCAGGCGTGGCCCGGCAGACGGGCAGACGAGGGTCAGCGGCTCAGGCATCATGGCAGAAGGCCTTCAGCTCGAGACGCGCGGCCTCGATGCGGGCGAGCAGCGCGGGGTGGAGCGGCTCACGGCGCTGCAGCGGTCCGAGCGGCGTCATGCGCCGCTGTGCGCCGAGCCACACGCCGCCGAGCGGCAGCGCGGCATAGTAAGGCTGCCCGCGCACGAGGGACAGAATGCTTACGGCGGCAGAGGAGAGGGCGGGGGCGAGATACGGTTTGAAGCCGAGCGCCCGCACCTCGAGATTGGCATGCACGGTTCGCTCCGTCAGCCGGGCGGAGACCGCTTTGTCGTAGGCTGCGGGATCGTTTGCCGCGACAAGGCCGCCACCGTGCGGGCCGTAGACGCGGCCGTTCGAAAAGTCGATGCCGTCCTCCTGCGCGCACCAGCGGGCGCGCGCCTCCATCACGCCGAGGCCGAAGCCCTGCACCTGCTCCGGCAGCAGGCCGCAGCCGTCAAATTCCCCGGCGGCGTTGCGGTTGCTTTCGCGGAAAACGGCGCAGGCCAGCGGATCGACGGGGTCGGAGATCTGGCAGAACAGACCGGTAAAGTGCGTTTTGCGCGCCATGGCTGCATAGCTGCGCAGCATGGCGCGGTTTTTTTCGTATTGCGCCAGCCGCACGTCCGCCACGCCGGAGCCGACGGGCGGCACGCCGCGCGAGGCCGTGAACAGCAGCAGGTCGCAGTCGAACAGCGTGTCCTCCGTGCAGACGGTGACGGGTGGCAGTGGGTGGTCCAGCGGAAGGACCTGATTCAGCTCCAGCTCGTAGCGCCGGCACTGCGCGGCGTTCGGGTCATAGATGCGCAGCTCGCCCAGCTCCCGGCCGAGCAGCTTCAGCGCCAGCAGCAGCGTGCCGCCGACGTCGCCGAGCCCGACGAGCGTGACGCGCAGCGGCTGTGTGCGCTTCCGATGCCAGCGCTCCAGAACGGAGAATGCGGCGGAAAACGCCGTGTTCAGCACGCAGGCGCCGTTAGCCGCCACAAATTCGCGCAGCGGCTCGGCAGGCGTCGTCCCCTGCGCCGGCGGCAGCAGCACACCGGCCGTCTCGGCCTCGAAGACCTCGTCCAGCACGGTAACGGCAAACAGGCCGCGGGAGCGCAGCGGATCGCGCCGGACAAGAAACACCAGCGGGGAAAACGGCGCGTCTGCGGGCACGGCATCCGGCGGATAGGCTCCGCCCAGCGGGCACAGGCAGAAGCCGTGCCATTGTTTAAGCTCCATGGATCATTCCTCCTCGCATACGGATGCGGTCAAGCCGCAGCAGATCGTCCTCCAGACAGGCGGAGGCGGGAAGCGACAGGTCATAGCGCAGGGACCGTCCGCGGTCCGGCAGGCGCGGGCGGTAGAGGGCCTCGCCGAGGCGGCGCAGCGTCAGCGCCGTGCTGAACTGTTCCTGATGCGCCTGTTCGAGCGCGTGCAGGATGGAGAGCGTGTTCTCCAGCGCAGTGCGGCTGAGATCGCGGATGGCGGCATCCGTCGTTCCAACATAGTGGCGCGGGTAGTAATAGGGCAGGATCAGGTTGATGGAGGGCAGCATCCGCCCCGGCGCAGGCGTGCCGACGCTGTCGCCGCCGAGGAAGGGATACAGCAGGCTCTCCGTGACCCAGTAGTGCAGATTCGGGATGAAGTATTCGCACTCGACCTGCCGCCCCTGCACCTCCATGAGGTCGCGGCCGCGCGCCGAGAGAATGCCGACGACGACGGTGCGGATCTCCAGCTCCTCCGCGGCAAAGACCGGGCTGAGCTTGTCGAGGCGGTAACCGTTGTGCAGCAGATCGTCCACGAGGATGACCGGGCGGCGGAAGGCCTTGATGGTGCGGACCTGATTGCGCACGGTGTCGTAGCCGGGGTAGGCCGGGACGGAGAACGAGCTGCCGTCCGGCGCGAATGTCTTGTCCACATGCAGCGTCTTTGTGACGGTGTTCGGCACGATCTCGTCGGAGAGAATCTTGCCGTAGGGCACGCACATGGCCCGGCCGAGCTGCCCGGCCGGTGCGCCGAGTACACCGCCGAGCTTCTGCACGCGGTACATGAGCGACTGGTTGAGCAGCTCCGCGTCGAAGCTCAGCACGAGCCTGCCGGGATACAGCGCGCACAGCGCGCGGCGCAGCCGGGGCCGGGCGGACTCTACGGCGGCGCGCACCTGCGGCTCATCGTGGTGCGGCTTTTTGATGCACAGCAGCACGTCCTGAATGAGGACAATGGGGGCGCGCATGTCGACGCACAGCAGTCCCTCGGCATCCTCGACGGGGGAGAAGCCGAGCTCCTCCAGCCATTCGCCCTCGCAGCGGGCCAGCGCAAACGTGTGGTCGGACGCCAGACTGCGGGCGAGCAGCTCATTGACAAGCATGCGCCGCGTCTGCGCGTCGTCCGCCTCCACATGGTCGAGCTTCAGCAGCTTGCCGGAGGTCAGGCGGCGGACGGCCGAGGCGGCCTCGACGGAGCCGAGCTCCGCAAACAGGCTCGCCGGGCGCACGGTATGGCCGCAGCACCAGCCGACGGCCGCATGGCGCCTACGGCTGCGCAGCAGGATGGCCAGCGGCTCCGGCGTGCTGCGCAGCCGCTCGAACAGGGCAGGTGGGAGGTCGTCCTCCGTCCCCGTCACGATGCGGAATTCCAGCTCCTGCGCCTGCAGCACGTTCTTGTGCTGCGGGGAACGGAGATAGAGGTCGTATTCATAGATATAGGACTGGACGATCGGGTCGACAAGCATGGAGATATCGACGTCCTGATCGATGGATTCGCGGATACGCGTGGAGCTGATGCCCTCGAGCTGGGGCGGGAGCTCCAGAAACGTCACGCGGCCCTGCAGACGGGTGCGGATGTCCGTTTCGTCCGTCTCTCCGCGGCGGATGAGCAGGTGATCCAGCTCCTGTACACCGCCGGGGCGGAGCGAGCGGTAGGCCGAGGCTCCGCACACGACGTCACAGCCCGCCACGAGCGTCACGCTCCGGCCGGGAAAGCAGGATCGCAGGCGCGCGATGTCCTCCGGCATGGCGATGTTGATGGGGATGGCGTTCGGGAAGACATAGGTGTCCCACTGGTCGGCCACGGACATGTTGACGATCCGGCGGCGCAGCAGCCGCGCGAGTGTACGCTTGCTCCAGGAGAATTCGTCCACGGCGAGATAGACCTCATAGCCGAGCGCACGAATTTCCTGCACGATGCGCTTATGTCCGGCGGAAAACGGGTCAAACGTGCCGGGAAAGAATGCGGCCGGCAGCGGCGCGGGAAAGCGCAGCCCGCCCTGCACGACCTCCGCCTGCACAAGGAATCGGTACAGGTGATTCAGCATGGCAGCCCGGTTGAAGAACGTCAGCTTGCCCGGTGCAGGCTCGGCCAGCAGGCACAGGAGCTTTTTGCTCACGCGGGCAAAGCAGTGCGCCCGCAGGGAGAACGGCAGGCGTTCGCTGCCGATGACATCGTGGCACAGAACGGTCATGGCGCTGCGGTGCACGGACTCGTCATAGTGCGACACACCCGTCAGCAGCAGGCCGAGGCAGTGTTCCGCCAGCACGCTGTTTTCGGGCAGGGCGGAGATCAGACTGCCGAGCGTCCGGAGCGAGGTCGAGGCGGCGCGGGCGCTGCCGCTGCGCAGCAGACCGTCGAGGAAATCGATGCTTTCGCGGATCTCCTTTTCCGGCATGGTGCTCAGAAGCCGCCCGAGATAGCGGGGAATGAAGCGCGCGATCTGCTCCTGCCCGTTTTCCAGCTCGCGCATGAGGTCGACGATGATCTCATTGCGCTGGTCGACGCTCAGGCGCGTGCTGATGGTCAGAAGCGCGCGCCCGGCGTGCTCGCGCACGGGAAGGTGCTCGCTGACGGACAGCAGATTGGAAAGATGCGTCGCCGTGTGGAACGTGTTGCCCGTGTGCTGCAGCGCATCGGCCTGCAGCAGGTCGATCTGGGCATTTTTTACGACCCACGGCACGGCAGTCTTTAGATTGCTGAGGTAGAGCAGCGAAGCCTCGGATTCCGAGAGCGGCGCGGGCGTTTTGCCGGTCAGGCGGCCGCGCAGGGCACGCACGGCGGGAAGATCATCCGCAAGCGGCACAGCGGCCTCCTGCAGCAGGTCCTCCGGCGCGGCGGCACGGAAGCGCCGCAGGCAGCGCAGGGCCGCAATGCGGCGGCTCTGGTCCGGACCGCACAGCAGGGCGCGCAGCCGGTCCGCCGCCGGGGCGAGCGTGGAGACGGCATGCGGCGGGGTGTGGTAGAGGGCGTCGAGCAGCACGAAGCTGTCCTCGTCCGTGGCATTCGGCAGGCGCGAGAGCAGCGGCTGCGCCAGCCGCGCCGCGTCCTCCGTCTCGGCCAGAAGCGTTTCGGCAACGGCCTTCAGCGAGTTGGAGATGCGCTGGGCGTGCTTCGGAGAGATTTTGTGGTCGGGGTGCAGGCACTGCGCCACGGTCTGCTCCCACAGGCCGAGCGATTCCTCCAGCACGGAGAGCATCGCGGGCGCGGCTGCGTCCTGCGGCGCAGCGGAGGGCAGCTCCTTGCGGTATTTCGGCCCGCTGTTTGCCAGAACGCTGCCCATGAGCTGCCCGGCCAGACGGCGAACGTCGCCCTCGGGATACAGCAGCAGCTCATAGAGGAAGGCGAGCAGCTTGCGCTTGTTTCCGCCGGACATATAGGTGTGGTATTCCTGAAACAGCTCGAGGTAGGTGCGGATGCGCAGCGTGTTCTTCTCGCCGCGGGCCTGCTCGAGCAGCTGATCGAACGACGCGTCCGTGCTGACGGTGTGCATCAGGCGGATGGCGTGGTCGAACGTCAGCGCGCGCAGGGCGTCCAGCGCCTCCTGCTGCGTGAGCAGGGCGGGGTCGCGCGTTTCGCGCTGCGGCGCGGGGCCGGGCTCCGTGGCCGCGCCGCGGCTGTGCAGATAGGCTTCAAAATCGCGCAGCTTCGTATAGACCGTGCGGTAACGGCGCTCCTTTTCCGGCGTAACGTCCGCCAGCTTTGAAAGGATCATCGCATAGGCCTCTGCCAGTGAATAAATGCGCACGGTCTCGCGTCCGCCCTCGCGCGTGCCGCGCACGCGGAAGTCCGCATAGATGAGCAGCAGGGACTCCACGGGCAGATTCTCAAATTCGAGGTCCCAGGTGGAGTGGTTCGCGGAGATATGCGCGATGTGCTCCATGCCGTGGCCGGACAGCCACTGCCAGGTATAATAATAGTGCAGATAGGGGATGCGCTTTGCATCCGCGCCGCGGCAGCCGAACTTGCCGATATCGTGGCACAGGGCGGCCGCGCTGACGAGCGGGACGTCGACAGGAAGCCCGGCTTCCTTCGCGCACTGGGCGGTCAGCGTGGCGATGTTGTGCACGCCGATGGTGTGCGAAGCGGCGTCAAACGGCAGAAGCTCCCGGCCGATGCGCAGCATGGTCACAAAATGCGAGGCGTGCAGTGCGGCGTGGAAGGCGGGCAGCTCATCGGCGACACGGCTTCCGTCCTCCGGGCCGTGCGCAGCCAGATCGGTCAGCATATCGAACGGCGCATCCTCGCAGGCGAGCACGCCGTCCAGCAGCTCGGCCAGCGCGGCAAGCACCGGTGCCTCGGGCGGGGCCTGATAGGCGGGATCGGGGAACAGACCGTTGTCCAGCCACGCATACAGCGCGGGCAGCCATCCGGCCTCCGGCTCCGGCGCAAGGCGCGCCAGCAGCGGGCGCAGGGCGGTCACGACGGCGGAGCATACGCTGCTCCGATCATACTCCAGTCCGTTCAGCAGCTCGGCCGCGCCCTCCAGCCCGGCGGGCGGCACGAGCGCATTCAGTTTTTCCCGGGAAAAATACACGGCAGTCATCCTCTCCGTACAGGTGTTTCCAAAACATACCCTTATTATAATAGAATCTTTCGGTTAAAACAAGGGCAGCACCGCATAATTCAGCGAGAGCATTCGGTGAAGGCCGAAGCTGCAATTGTGCGGTGCTGCCCAGAAAAAGAAACGCAAAATCTGCGGAACGGATGCGCAGAAATCGCGTCTGAATAGATAGAACAGTTTTGAGCAAATACACTTGCTGACATATTTTACGATTTTTGACGAAAGGATGATGGAGATGAAAAAGCTGATCTCCGCGCTGTGCGCGCTGATGCTGGCCGTTTCGCTTGCCGCCTGTTCCCGAGGCCCGGCGGAGCACGGCGGGCTGCTGCCGCTTGACCCAACGGACCCGCCCGCAACGGAAGCACCGACCGCCGCACCGACCGACCCCACGCAGCCGCCCGAGCCGGTCGAGCTGCCCAATGCCGGGACGCTGGCCGCTCTGGCATACGACGGCGCGGCCCTGTGCCTGTGCCAGTGGTCGCGCAGCGGGGAGCTGGAGCACAGCGGCATGCTGGACGCCGCTGCGGTCGCTGCGGTGCTCGATGCCGCCAATGCTGCGCAGTGGGTCGAGCGCAAAGCGCCGGGCGTGCAGGAATTCTCGTTTGACAGCTATGTGACGCTCAGCTCGCCAGCGGGCGGCGGCACGCTGCTCACGCTCTGGAAGGGCGTCTCCGCCCTGTGTCTGGATGCACCCGGCGGCCGTGTCTGGCTGGACCAGCCGGAGGGCGCGGATCTCGCTGCCGCCCTGCAGGGGCTGGAGCAGCAGGATGCCTATCCGCGCAGCCTCTACGCCGTCGGCGTGACCGGGTCCGCTGAGGACGAGAACATCGCCCAGAGTGCTGCCGGAGCCATGGTGCAGAGCCTGAGCGCCCACGAGGCCCGCGACGGCGCGAGCAGCGGAGTCGAATCGCTCTGCGGCAACCGCCTGCGCTTCACGTTCCGCTGCAGGCTCCGTGTCCCGGAGGACAGCGCTGCAGCATGGGGCGTGACGCCCGATGCCGCCGGAGAGGCGGAGTTGACGCGCAGCTGTGTCCTCGTCCGTGATGCCGTCGGCTTCTGGCACCCGGCTGTGGTGGAAAATGTATAATGCATAGTGTGATCCCCGACCGGAAGGCCGGGGATCGCTTTATGCAGACAATGAGAAAAGTTGATAATTCCAGGAGAATACCAAGAAAATCCACAAATTCACGCTTGCAAAATTCGACAGCATGTGATATCATTTGACCGGAGTTTATTTTTGATTCATATATTCAGTTGAAAGGAGCGAGTGCCATGCCGGGTCATGGGCTGCAGGCCAGAGGAATTGCACGCGAACAGAAGATGATCTATGCGGGGATGACGCTCTTCCTCGAGCAGGGCTACGAGCGCACGACGACGGCACAGATCGCCCGCAAGGCCGGGATGTCTCCGGCATCGTTTTTTGCCGCGTTTGAAAATAAGGAGGCGCTGCTGCTGCGCCTGACGCAGATCATGTTCCGCTCACAGTTTTCCCGCGCGGAGAAGATGCTCCCGGCGGATCAGTCGCCGCTGCTGCTGTACGCCATGGAGACGGGGCTGCAGCTCCATATCGCGGAGTGCTCCGAGCCGCTGCGCGACCTGTATGTCACGGCGTATTCGCTGCCGTCGACGTCCGATTTCATCAACCGGAGCATGACGCCCCGGCTGCGCCAGATCTTCTCCCGCTGGATGAAGCGCGCGGACGACAGCGAGCTGTTTGAGCTGGAGCTGGCCTCCGCCGGTGTCACGCGGAGCTATATGTCCGTCCCGTGCGATATGTACTTCACGATGGAGCGGAAGATCCGCCGCTATCTTTCGTGCTGCTTCCGCCTCTACTGCGTGCCGGAAAAAGAATACGCCCCTTATGTGGAGCGCGTCCTGCAGACGGATCTGCATCAGGTGGCGGAGAACATCGTCGCAGAAACGGTCCAGAATGCCGCAGCGGCCTTCGCTGCGACCATGGGAGCAGCTGCGGACGAAAACTGAGCCAAAAAAATCCTGCCGGAGTGGCTGACTCCGGCAGGATTTTGCTATATGAGGGCTTGATTCAGAATGTCGCGACCTCGTTCTTCGCGGGTTCGGCGGGCGTTACGCGGATGGCCGTCAGGATGGGGCCGGTGCCGCGGTAGAGCGCATGGAAGCGGACGGAGACCGTCGCCTCGACCGTGACCCACTCGCGGGCATGCAGAGAGGCGGCGTCGGCGTATTTGCACGGCAAACCCATGAAGGCGATGTCTTCCACGCAGCACGTCATGACAAAGCGGCCGGGCGCAAAGTAGCCGTCGCGGTCCTTTTTCAGGCGGGCGACCTGTCCCTTGAAGCGGACGGTCTTGCCGTCGTACTTCTTCGGCTCCTCCGTGATGTCGCGGTACCAGAGCGCGAAATCATCGTCGCCGATCTCCACGACCGGGGCGTTGATGTCAAAGGGGAGCGGGTCCTCGATCTCGTCGGGCTGCGTCGTTCCGTCGGTGTATTCATAGAGGATGCCGACGCGGCGGTTCAGCGCGCGGGCGAGCTTGTGCAGCGGCATGATGTCCGTGCCCGGTGCAAGACGATTGAACACGACCATCTCACAGCCCGTGAGCTTGTCCACCACAAGGGAGCGCATGTTGGCGTTGTAGGCGAGGATGCTCGTGCCGTCGGCAAACATGACCTCCTGCGCGATCTGCCAGTCCTCCGGCATTTTCTGGTAGAACGGGCCGACCTGCAGCATGCCGTTGAGCTCGACGACGACGCGCTCGCAGTGGTGCTTTTTGAACAGCTGCGAAAGCTCCTCGGTCGTAACGGCTTCCTGATCGATCACCTCGGGATAGACATGCTGGTAGGGATAGGTGGAGAGGTCATATTCCTCCTCGCCCTCCTCGCAGATGAGCAGCAGCGTGCGCTCGCCTGCGTTGAAGCGTTCGTCCTCCAGCGTCTCCTGAATGAATTTCGTTTTTCCGGCGTCCAGAAAGCCGGTGAAGGCATAGACGGGAATGGCCATGGCAGCCTCCTTACACGCCGAACAGGGCGGCGAGTGCCTTTTCGTCCAGCTTCGAGCCGATGACGCACAGACGGCCCGTCACAGCGGCCGTGCCGGTGCGGACGTCGATCTCGCCGGGCACATGGTCAAAGTGCAGCCACGTGCCGTCCGCCGTCGGAACGATGCCCTTGGCGCGCAGCACGATGCCATAGGTCTCGCCGTTGTCCAGTGCGGCGAGGGCATTGCGGATTTCTTCCTCGGTGAACTTCTTCGGCGTCTCGACGCCCCAGCTCTGGAAGACCTCGTCGGCGTCGTGGCCGTGATGATGGTGATGATGGCAGCAGTGGTGCTCGTCCTCATCCTCGTCATGGTCGTGATGATGGCAGCAGTGATGCTCATGCTCATCATCGTCTTCATCGTGGTCATGATGGTGATGGCAGTGATGCTCATCCTCGTCATCATGGTCATGATGGTGGCAGCAATGATGCTCGTGCTCGTTGTCATCGTCATGATGATGGTGATGATGGTGCTCTTCCTCTTCGTCCTCGTCGTCCTCCTCGGACTGGGCGCTGCGGATCATGTCAGCCAGCTCTTCGGTGAGCGTGTGCTGCTTCTGCATGGCCTCGAGGATCTGTGCGCCGGAGAGCTGGTCCCACGGCGTCGTGATGATGACGGCGTTCTGATTGTGCTCGCGCAGCAGGGCCACGGCGGCAGCCAGCTTCTCCTCGGAGATGGAGCCGGTGCGGCTGAGAATGATGGCGGAGGCGGTCTCAATCTGGTTCGTGTAGAATTCACCGAAATTCTTCAGATAGACCTTGCACTTCGTGGCATCCGCCACGGTGATGAAGCTGCCGAGCGTGACGCTCTCGTCCGCAACACGCTCTACGGCGCCGATGACGTCGCTGAGCTTGCCGACGCCGGACGGCTCGATGAGGATGCGGTCGGGATGATAGTCGGAGATGACCTGCTTCAGCGCGCGGCCGAAGTCGCCGACGAGCGAGCAGCAGATGCAGCCGGAGTTCATCTCGTTGACCTGAATGCCGGCGTCCTGCATGAAGCCGCCGTCAATGCCGATCTCGCCGAACTCGTTTTCGATGAGGACGATCTTTTCACCCTGATAGGCCTCGCGGATCATCTTTTTAATGAGCGTGGTCTTGCCCGCGCCGAGGAATCCGGAGTAAATGTCAATGGTAGTCATGAATTTTCTGCTTCCTTTCCAAACGAAGGCCGCAAAGCGGCATTCGGCTGTTATTTCATCCTATATTATATCACCCGTGTAAAGCCCCTGCAAGAAATTTTCGATTTTTTGATCGGAAATTCACATAGGCTCCGCTTTTTCGTTACAAACTGTTTTCAATTGTGGCGAAACTTTGAATTTTGGAAAAGAACTGGAAAAATCCTTGCTTTTTTCGGGGTAAGTGTTATACTGTTAGCGCAGAATTATGACTTCTGGGGTGATGAAAATGAAGCGTCCCTTTTCGCTCCGCCGAGTTGGAAAGGAATGGAACCGTGAAAATATTCTCCGTTTTTTGGGCTATATCCTTGCTGCGTTCGTCATCAATTTGGCGCTTGAATGCCTGTCGCGCAGGTCCCTTGGCGATGGCCTGCACTATATGGTGACGCGACCGTGGCAGTTTTTTTATGACTCTCTCATTATTTTATTCACGCTGTCTCTCTCACTGCTGTTCCGCAAGCGCAGCTTCTGCTTCCTGCTGTTCGCCGCTGTTTGGATCGGGCTTGGCCTTGCCAACTGCATCCTGCTCGGCTTCCGCGCCACGCCGCTGACGGCGCCGGATATCTGGCTGCTGTCGTCCGTGCGGGACATCATCGAGATCTATATGAGCCAGCCGGTGCTGATCCTCCTGATGCTGGGCATCGCGGCCCTCATCGGCGTGATCGTCCTCCTGTGGCTGCGCGCGAAGAAGACGCGCCCGTCCTATTATTTCGCTGCCGTGCAGGTCCTGCTCTGCGGCGTGATCCTCGCGGGCTTTACGGTCGCCTTCCTCCGCAGCGGGACGCTGGCCTCGCATTTCCCCAATCTGCCGGATGCCTACGACTCCAACGGCTTTGCCTACTGCTTCTCCGCCAGTGCGGTGACGCAGGGCATCAGCGAGCCGGACGGCTATTCGCAGGAAGCGATCGACGTGCTCCTCAGCGAGCAGGACGACCTGCCTGACGACCGGGTGCGCACGCCGAATTTCATCTTTGTGCAGCTCGAGTCATTCTTTGACGCGAATTATCTGAAGGACCTGACATACGGCGAAAATCCGGTCCCAAATTTTGAGCGGCTGAAGGAGACGTGCTCCAGCGGCCTGTTCTATGTGCCGTCCATCGGCGCGGGCACGGCGAACACCGAGTTCGAGGTCCTCTCCGGCATGAATCTCGACCATTTCGGCGTCGGGGAGTATCCCTACAAGACCGTCGTCAAGAACCGGACCTGCGAATCCATGGCCTATGCGCTGCAGAGCGCGGGCTATTCCACCCACGCCATCCATAATAATAACGCCACATTCTACAGCCGCGACCGCGTCTATGCCAATTTCGGCTTCGAGACGTTCACGTCGCTGGAATACATGCACGACGTCGAGCGGAATCCGCTCGGCTGGGCAAAGGATTTCGTTCTGACGGAGGAAATTTTGAAGGCGCTGCGCTCCACCGAGGACCGCGATCTTGTTTTCACGGTCTCCGTGCAGCCCCACGGCAAGTATCCCACGGCGCCGCTGGAAGGCGCGCGAACCATCAGGGTCACGGGGGAGGAGGCCGAATCCCGCCGCGCCGGGCTGGAGTATTACCTCTACCAGCTCAAGCAGACGGATGCCTTTGTCGCGCGCCTTGTGCGCCGGCTCTCCACGTTCAGCGAGCCGACGGTCGTCGTATTCTACGGCGATCATCTGCCGAGCTTCGGCATCACGCAGGACGAGCTGAGCTGCGGCACCGTGCAGTCTACGGAATATGTCATCTGGACGAATTTCCACGCCAAAAAGGTCGACCGCGACGTGCAGGCCTATCAGCTGGCCGCCATGGTGCTCGACCGCTTCGGCGTCCACGACGGCACGATCCTGCGCTATCATCAGAGCCACGGCTACGATGAGACCGGCAGCGAGACCTTCCAGAACGGCCTGTGCATGCTGGAGTATGACATGCTATATGGCAAGCACTATGCAACGGGCGGGGAGATGGCGGTGCAGCCGATGGAGCTGCAGTTTGGTGTCGACAAGATCATGCTCACCGGCGTGAGCAGCAGCGACGCCGGCCTGACCGTCCACGGCACGAACTTCACGCCGTACAGCGTCATTCTGGTCGACGGCGAGCAGGTGCCGACGGAGTATATCGACGAGCAAACGCTGGCAGCGGCGGATACGCCGCTCAGTCCTGGCAAGATTCTGTCTGTTGCACAGGTCTCCGCCACGGATACGCTCAGGATCCTCAGTCAGACGCCGGACTGGACCGTCCCGGCGAAAAAATCGTAAGTAATAACAGGACCCGATGCGGCACCGGAAAGCCACATCGGGTCCTGTTTTATCCTTACACGAATTCGCCAAGCTCCAGAATATCCTGCGGGGTGGCGCGGCGGAGAATCGGTTTTGTCTGCGCGGGCGGGTAGGGTGCGTCCTCGGCCGTGCAGGCCTGCACCGCGACGATCCTGCCCAGCAGCTCGTGCGCATCCGGCCCGGCCGGAACGACCACAAGCTCACCGGCCTCCAGCGTCCGGTCTTCGGAGCGGTAGGAGTAGCATGTGCCGTGCGGCTCGAATTCCACGGCGCAGTAAAACAGCGGCCCCGGCGCGGCGGCTGCGCGCGACGGGTCGAACAGCTCGCCCTCCGTATAGAAGCGCAGCAGGGTATCTGCCTCGGCGGCAAGCTCTGCCCAGCCGTCCGGAAGGCCCGTGCAGTCATAGCGGCCGGTAATGCGCTGCGACGCGCCGTCCGACCAGCGCAGCGTGAGCGCATAGCGCGCCGCGGCATCGTCCGTCCCGGAGGCAAGAGGCGGCGATAGCAGTCCCTGCGGGAGCGTGTCGAGCAGGCGGGCCGCCGCGGACGGGAGCGAGCAGCGGCGCTCGGCGGTGTGCTTGCCGACGGAGCTGAGGTGTGCGATGCCCTCGCTCCGGTCAAGCACGAGCCGCTCCGTATGCTGCAGCAGGGGAGAGGCCGCACTGCGGCGGGCGTATTCCATGACGAGCCGGTCAACTTTTGCATCCGTCCCGGCGGTCCGGCGGGTAAATAAGCGTTTCATGCGGTCTCCTCCTTTTTCTGCTTTCATTATAACGGGCGGCCTGCGTTTGTCAAGAATTGCGGATTTTTCTCGAAAAGTGGGGCGGGAAAGCATTGACATTTATGGCCCTGCGGTGTATCATACGGGCACGGGAAAAGCGAGTGCGGTCAAATGTTAGCCAAACCTTACTTTTTCTGAAGTTACGAAAACTGGAGGAAATCAATATGCGTATTGCAGCAAAGCTTGGCCTGTTTGCAGGCGGCGTTCTGTTCGGAACGGCTGGGATCCGGATCCTCAGCAGCCGTGACGCGAAAAAGGTCTATACCCACGCGACGGCTGCCGTGCTCCGTGCGAAGGAAGACGTGATGACGACGGTTACGACGCTCCGTGAAAACTGCGGGGACATTCTGGCAGATGCGAAGGCCATCAATGAAGAGCGTGCCGCCGCTGCCTGCGAGGAGATCGCCGATACTGCGGAGGAGCCCGCTGCAGAGCCTGCCGAGGCCTGAATCATGTGCAGCCGGGGAGGAAAACCCTTCCCGGCTGCGGGCAGGAGAATCCTATGAAGTGCAGAATTTTACATGAAACCAAGGGCCGCCTGCGTGTGCATCTGTGCATCGGGCGGATGACGCTCCGGCAGGCAGACCTGCTGGAGTATTCCATGCGCGCCGTGGACGGCGTGGCGTCGGTCAAGGTCTATGACCGCACGCAGGACGCTGTCATTGAATATTGCGAGGCGCGCAGCGCTGTGCTTGCGGCGCTTTCCTCGTTTTCATTCGCGGCGGCTGAGGAGGCCGGGCTTGTCCCGGAGCACACCGGCCGTGCGCTGAACCGCGAATTTGAGGACAAACTCGTCTGGAAAACGGCACTCCACTATGCCTGCAAGCTGTTCCTGCCTGCCTATGTGCGGGCGGGCATCGCCATCGTGCGCTCCGTGCGCTATCTCAAGGCCGGTCTCTCCGCCCTGCTGCACGGGAAGCTTTCTGTCTCCGTGCTCGATGCAACGGCCGTGACGGTCTCACTGGTCCGCCGCGACTTCGATACGGCAGGCTCCGTGATGTTCATGCTCGGCCTCGGCGAGCTGCTGGAGGACTGGACGCACAAAAAGTCCATCGCCGATCTGGCGGGGGCCATGGCGCTGAACGTCGACCGCGCGTGGGTGCGCGACGCAGACGGGCAGGAGCTGCTTGTCTCCGTGAAGGACATCCACGCGGGCGACTGCGTCGTCGTCCGTACCGGCAACATGATCCCGCTCGACGGCCGCGTGACCGGCGGCGAGGCCATGGTGAACCAGTCGTCCATGACGGGCGAGTCGCTCCCCGTGCGCAAGACGCCGGGCAGCTATGCCTATGCCGGAACGGTCGTGGAGGAGGGCGAGTGCCTCATCACGGTCGAAAAGACCATGGGCGGCGGCCGCTATGACCGCATCGTCCGCATGATCGAGGAGTCCGAAAAGCTGAAATCCACGGCGGAGGACCGCGCCTCCCGTCTGGCGGACCGGCTCGTGCCCTATACGCTCGGCGGAACGGCCCTCGTGTGGCTGTTTACCCGGAATATCACCAAGACGCTTGCCGTTCTGATGGTGGACTTCTCCTGCGCACTGAAGCTTGCCATGCCGATCGCCGTGCTGTCTGCCATGCGCGAGAGCAACGCCCGGCACATGTCCGTCAAGGGCGGGCGCTTCCTCGAAGCCGTTGCCAAAGCGGATACGATCGTGTTCGATAAGACGGGCACGCTGACCTATGCGCAGCCGCGCGTGGCGGAGGTCGTTACGTTCGGCGGCCGCCGCGAGGACGATATGCTGCGTCTGGCTGCCTGCCTCGAGGAGCACTATCCGCACTCGCTGGCCAATGCCGTCGTAGAGGAGGCGCGCGTGCGCGGCCTGAACCACGAGGAATATCACTCCAGCGTGGAGTATGTCGTGGCGCACGGCATCTCGAGCACCGTCGAGGGCAAGAAGGTCATCATCGGCAGCTATCACTTCGTGTTTGAGGATGAGGGATGCCGGGTGCCGGAGGGCGACGAGGCAAAATTCGACGGTCTTTCCGATGCCTACTCCCATCTGTATCTGGCCATTTCCGGCGAACTCGCCGCCGTTGTGTGCATCTCCGACCCGCTCCGGGCCGAGGCGGCGGATGCCGTCCGCGCTCTGCATGAGCAGGGGATCGCGCACATCGTCATGATGACGGGCGACAATGAAAAGACGGCTGCCGCCGTGGCGCGCGCCGTCGGCGTGGACGAATACCACGCGGGAGTCCTGCCGGAGGACAAGGCGGCCTACATCCGCGCCCGCCGCGCCGAGGGCCACACGGTCATCATGATCGGCGACGGCGTGAACGACACCCCGGCCCTGTCCGAGGCGGATGCCGGCATCGCCATCAACACGGGTGCGGCCATTGCCCGCGAGATCGCCGATATCACGATCTCGTCGCAGGACCTGTTCGAGCTTGTAACGCTGCGCCGCCTGAGCGAGGCCCTTATGGGACGCATCGACCGGAATTACCGGTTCATCGTCAGCTTCAACCTCATGCTCATTATCTTGGGCGTGACGGGCGTCATCCAGCCGACGCTTTCCGCCCTGCTGCACAACATGTCGACGCTCGGCATCAGCCTGCGCAGCATGACGAACCTGCTGCCCGAAAAAACGGAGCAGAGCAACGCATAAAAAACGGCCCGGTGCGGAACAGAACGCTGCTTCGCACCGGGCTTTATCTATGGGTTGACGGGAGCACCGAAAATCGGTACAATAGGAGAAAACGTCACAATAGGGAGTATCAGCAATGGAAAGCTTGATTTTTGATGTCGACGGCACGCTCTGGGATGCCGTGGCCCTCGTAGCCGAGGGCTGGAACGACGGCCTGCAGAGCATGGGCTTTGCGCCGCACTGCACGGAGCAGAGCATCCGTCCGCTGTTCGGCAAGACCATGACGGAGATCGCACAGGTCGTGGTGCCCGGCGTCCCGCAGGAGCAGGCCATGGAGGTCATGGACCGCTGCATGGACGGCGAGATGGCGCGCCTGCGCCGCGATCCGTGCCATATTTTCTACCCCGGCGCCAAGGAAACGCTCACGGAGCTGCACAAAACGCACCGCCTGTTCATCGTCAGCAACTGCCAGCAGGGCTATATCGAGCTGCTGATGGAAAAGGGCGGCCTCGGCGGCCTGATCAGCGACTTCGACTGCTTCGGGAACACGGGCCTGCCGAAGGGGCAGACGCTGCGCCTGCTGTGTGAGCGCTGCAATGTCCGCGACGCGGTCTACGTCGGCGACACGCAGGGCGACATGGAAGCGTCCGAGCAGGCGGGCCTGCCGTTCGTGTGGGCGGCCTACGGCTTCGGCAAGCCCGCGCACTGGGATAAGCGCATCGATCATTTTACCGATCTGCTGCGCCTCTGAGACTCAGATCGTTCCGTGCAGGATCAGAATGAGCACGATGCACACGGCCAGAACGGCCAGCGCGCCGAGCCACACGGCCAGACGGCGCTTGACCGGCATGCGGCCGGGCGTTTTGCTCGGCGGCAGCAGGTGCGCATGGCGCAGTCCCTGCACGACGGGCTTGTAGAGCAGCACGGTGATCGTGGCGTTCAGGCAGCCCTTGAGCAGGTTGAACGGCAGGAACACCGGCACGAGCATCGCGGCGACGTCGGCGCGGGCCGTGTGCATGTACAGCGGCGTGATGATATAATTCCACAGCAGCATGAGCACGGTCATAAGCAGCGCGCCGCCGAACAGGCCCGCAATGGCGCTGCCCTGCGTGCGCTTTTTGCGGTAGAGCAGGGCGGCCGTGCCCGCAAAGGCGGCGGAGCTGAGGAAGTTCATCACAAAGCCGATCCAGCCCGTGGAGCTGATGGTCAGCATCTCGATGAACGAGACGACAAGCGAGATGCCCAGTGCGGCCAGCGGCCCGTAGAGGAAGCCGCCGATGGCGATGACGACGTCCTTCGGCTCATAGCTGAGGAACAGGACGACCGGGAAGCGCAGCAGCGCGACTGCGACATAGGCAATGGCGCTCAGCATGGCCAGAACGGTCAGTTTTTTCATTTTTTCGTGTTTCATGGTTGCCTCCTGAGAAAAAAATACACCCGAAGGATACGATCCCTCGGGTAAACGGCAGGAAACACGGACAGGTGCGCCAGCCGATTCTTCTTTCATCCAGACTGTACTGTCGGTCCCGGAATCTCACCGGATCATGCGCAGCGCGCTCGCGGACTTTACCGCCGGTCGGGAATTTCACCCTGCCCTGAAGAGTCGTATTCGATTGGCTGCTGTCATTATAGCACGACGAAGCGAAAATGCAAGTGTTTTTTAGGATGTGGTTGAAGGCTCGGCGGAGGGCTCCGTCGGTTCTTCCGTTCCGGCCTCGGTCTCCGTTCCGGCCTCCGTTGCCTCGGACGGCTCGGCGTTCGGTGCCGTGGTGCCGGGCTTGCAGAAGCCGTGGATGGCGCCGCCGGGCGCAGTGTCCGTGATGTCTCCGCCGATGATGTGCCCGTCGAGCACGAGCACGCTGGCGTAGACCGGCGCGGAGGCGTCCGGGTAATTCAGGATCTCATAGACATAGCGCGTGGCCTCCTTGCCCGCGTGCGCCGTGAGATCGAAGCCCTGACTTTTCTGCAGCGCGTTGTAGCGCGAGAAGACGCGGTCGTCGGCCGACTTGGGAATGCGGACCTGCTGCGTCTGCTTCGGCGTACCGTTCACGCTCCAGCCGAAGCCCGCGAGATAGGCAAGGCGCGCGTCGTTCGTCGCTCCGTCGGGCGCGTCCGCCGATCCGCCTCCGCCGCCGGAGACGAGCGCAACGACCAGGATCACAACGGCCAGGATCAGGACGCCTGCGGCGATCAGCCGCGGCTTTGACAGCTTTGCAGTCATGACAAACATGATGTAGCTCCCCCTTAAACAGGTTTTTATGGTCACTCCAATGTATGTCCCACAGGGGACGGTTATGCCGGAAGGAGGCAGACGGATGCAGCGTCTGGACAGGTTTTTATCGGAGGCCGGTGTGGCCTCGCGCCGCGAGCTGCGGGCCATCATCCGCGCCGGGCGGGTGCGCGTCAATGACGTTCCCGCTTCGGCCCCGGAGCAGAAGATCGACGAAACATCGGACCGGGTCACGCTCGACGGCGAGGCGGTCGGCCCGCGCGGGCCGGTCGTTCTGCTGCTGCATAAGCCGACGGGCTATGTGACCTCGACGGACGATCCCCGCGACCGCACCGTGATGGAGCTGCTGCCGCCGCAGTACCGCGGCCTTGCACCCGTCGGGCGGCTGGACAAGGATACGTCCGGCCTGCTGCTTCTGACGGACGACGGACAGCTGGCGCACCGGCTCATCTCGCCCCGCCATGCGGTCTGGAAAATTTATGATGCCGTCCACGAGGGCGAGGCCGGGGAGGCGGACTGCGCCGCCTTCCGCGCCGGGCTCACGCTGCGCGACGGAACGGTCTGCCGCCCGGCTTATCTCCGCCCGCTCGGCCCCGGCCGCAGCCTTGTGGCCGTGTGCGAGGGAAAGTACCATCAGGTGCGCCGGATGCTGGCCAGCCGCGGCATGCCGGTCACGGCGCTTCGTCGAATTGCCGAGGGCGGACTCGAGCTTGGAGCGCTCCCAATGGGAATGACACGCGAGCTGACATGCGGCGAAATTCGACTTTTGGAAACTGTGGATTTTGACGAAGCCTATCTGGAAAAACTTGTACAAAAAATTAGAAATATGCTCTGAAAAACTGGATAATTTAACGAAAAAGTCGGAAACTTCCATAAAAAAGTACCTATGATTTGAAATAAAATGCCGAAAACCTATTGCATTCTGCCGAAAAAAATAGTATGATACTAGCATAATTTTGCCGAATATCGACACTTTGTCTTTGGCGTAAGGAGGACGGCTTATGTCAAGTCGTATGTTTCAGGGCGTACTGCTCCAGCTCAGCGAAGCCGCACAGACCACCATCGGTGTGATCGATGCAGAAGGGAATGTCATCTCCTGCAGCGATACCACGCTCATCGGCGAAAAGTGGCCGGATGCCGCCACGGCGGTGGCCGCCATGCTGGAGAACCCCGTGCGCGAGGAGCCGTATACGTTCTACGCGCTCAAGGGCTGGAACCCTGCCTATGGCTACTCTGCCTTTGTGCTCGGAACGGACGCACAGGCCGAGATGCTTGTGCGCATGACGCAGGTCTCCCTGAATTCCGCAAAGGCCTATTATGAAGAAAAGCACGACAAAGGGACCTTCGTCAAGAACATCATCACGGACAACATCCTTCCGGGCGACATCTATATCCGCGCGAAGGAGCTGCATTTCCCAACGGAGCTGCCGCGCGCGGTCTATCTCGTCCGGCAGGTCGGCCGTTCGGACGTGGCCGTCGTGGAGCTGCTGCAGAGCATGTACCCCGACACGCAGCAGGACTTTGTCATCAACGTCAACGAGACGGATATCGCGCTCGTGCGTCAGGTCCCGGCGGACACGACGGGCGAGGAGCTGACCCGCGTCGGCCGCACCATTGAGGAGCGCCTGAAGTCCGAGCTGTTCGTGCGCACGACCATCGGCATCGGCACGATCTCCGAGCATCTGCGCGAGCTGGCCGATTCCTATAAGGAGGCGCAGGTCGCCATCGAGGTCGGCAAGGTCTTCGATACCGAAAAGACCGTCATCAATTATGAAAACCTTGGCATCGGCCGCCTGATCTATCAGCTGCCAACCACACTGTGCGAGATCTTCCTTTCCGAGGTCTTCCGCAAGAATTCCATCGAGTCGCTCGATCAGGAGACGTTGTTCACCATCAACATGTTCTTTGAGAACAGCCTGAACGTCTCCGAGACCTCCCGCAAGCTGTTCGTCCACCGCAATACGCTGGTCTACCGTCTGGAGAAGATCAAGAAGCTCACGGGCCTCGACCTGCGCGAGTTCGACGACGCCATCATCTTCAAGGTCGCCCTCATGGTCAAGAAGTATCTGGCCTCCCGCGACAACCGTATGATCTGATCTTCCGCAGAACGCTGCACGGCTGCAGCGCCGTTGGTACGGACATTTCAATATTTAATAATAGTTGAGTAAGAAACTGGTGTGATTTATGATCGATTTGGTAAACGTCACAAAAACATATGAGACCGGCACGCACGCGCTCAACGGCATCGATATGCACATTGATGACGGCGAGTTCGTGTTTCTGGTCGGTCCGTCCGGCTCCGGCAAGTCTACCATCATCAAGCTGTTGACGGCGGAGCTCAAACCGACGTCCGGCTCGGTGCTGGTTAACGGCTATCAGCTCGAGTCCATCAAGCGCGCGTCCATCCCCTATATGCGCCGCACGCTCGGCGTTATTTTCCAAGACTTCCGCCTCATTGAGAACAAGACGGTCTATGAGAACGTCGCGTTCGCCATGCGCGTCATCGGCGCAGCGCCGAAGGAGATCAAAAAGCGCGTGCCCTATGTGCTGGAGCTGGTCGGGCTGGAGAACAAGGGCCGCCGTCTGCCGAACGAGCTGTCCGGCGGCGAGCAGCAGCGTGTGGCCATTGCCCGCGCGCTCATCAACAATCCGACGATGATCATCGCCGATGAGCCGACCGGCAACCTCGACCCGCAGCGTTCGTTTGAGATCATGCTCCTGCTCGAGCAGATCAATGCGCTCGGCACGACGGTCATGGTCGTTACGCACGAAAAGGGCCTGGTGGACCGCTTCACCAAGCGCGTAGTCGCCATCGACGAGGGCAGAGTCGTCAGCGACGGAATGGACGGGTATTACAGCTATGAAGCACAATAATTTCAGCTTTCTCGTCGGCGAGGGCACGAAGGCGATCTTCAAGCATGGCTTTATGTCCTTTGCCGCAGTCTGCATCACCGTGGCCTGCCTCGTGATCGTCACGAGCTTCGGCCTTATCACCTATAACATCGGCCTGATTGTCGATGATCTGCAGAAGGAGAACGAGGTCCTCATCTGCATCGACGAGAGCTACACCGAGGCCGAGGCCAAGAGCGTCGGCTCCCGTATCAATCTGATCGACAATGTCGCGGATGCCCGCTTCATCTCCCGCGAGGAGGCTCTGCAGACGTTCGTCAAGGAATATGACGCCGTCATGTACGACGGCGTGACCGCCGAGACCATGCGCGACCAGTACATCGTCACGCTGGAGGACAACTCCAAGCTGCAGGAGACCATCGACGCGCTGAAGCAGGTGCCCGGCGTTGCGACCATCTATTCCGATCCGACGGTCGCCAACGCCATGTCCACGATCCGCAACGTGCTGTCCATTGTTTCGGCCTGCATCGCTGCCGTGCTGCTCATCGTGTCGCTCATTATTATTTCCAATACGATCAAGCTTGCCATGTTCGACCGCCGCGAGGAGATCGCCATCATGCGCATGGTCGGCGCCACGAACGGCTTTATCCGTCTGCCGTTTGTGGTCGAGGGCTTCATCCTCGGCCTGCTGGGCGCCGTGTGCTCGTTCTTCCTCGAGTGGGGCCTGTACGAGGCCATCCGCGGCGCCATTGCCAGCTCCGGTCAGCTCAGCTTCCTCCACGTCGTCTCGTTCAGCACGGTCGCTCTGCCGGTCGCGCTGGTGTGCGTGGTCACGGGTCTGCTGATCGGCGTTGTGGGCAGCCTGATGTCCATCCGGAAATTCCTGAAGGTCTGAAATACGCGCACAGGAGGGTATACTATGTATAAGTACAGAAGAGTCATCATCTCCGTCATCGCGCTGCTGCTGGCCGCTGCGATCCTGACAGGTCTGCTTGTTACGGTCTTCGCGGCCAATTCCGCGGATATCCGCACGGAGATCAGCGGCCTGGAATCAAAGCAGGATGAGCTTGATCAGAAGAAGCAGGAGCTCGAGGCACAGATCGCCGCAAACAACACTCAGACGCTCAATGTCGTGGAGCAGAAGGCGCAGATCGATCAGGAGATCGAGCTGACGCGGCAGGAGGTCGAGAATCTGAACGAGCAGATCCGTCAGTACAATCTGCTCATCGCCGAAAAGCAGGCGGAGCTCGACCAGCTCCAGACTGATCAGAACGACCTGCTCGACCGCTATAAGCAGCGCATCCGCGCCATGCAGGAGCAGGGCGACGTGTCGTACTGGTCCATCATCTTCGGCGCAAAGACGTTCTCCGAAATGCTCAACCGCGTTTCCATGGTCGAGGAGATTGCTCAGAGCGACCAGCGTATGCTCGAGAACATGCGCCAGATCGCCACGGAGGTCCTCTCCGCCAAGGAGGAGCTGGCAGGGGAGAAGGTCTCTCTCGAGGAGAAGAAGACTGAGCTTGCCAGCGCGCAGGAGACGCTCACGGCCAAGCGCGCCGATTCCGACGAGCTGCTGCAGGAGCTTGTCTCCGATGCAGACCTGCTGCGCGAGACAAACGAGACCTATGAGGCCATGCTCGAGGATCTGACGGAGCAGATTGCCGAAAAAGAAAAGGAATATACCGATGCCAAGCGTGCTGAGGAAGAAGCCGCCAAGAACAACAATAACGGCGGCAATAACAACAATGGCGGCGGCAATAACGGTGGCAACAACGGCGGCAACAACGGCGGCGGCAATGGCGGCACAAACGCCGGCGGCTTCCTCTTCCCGCTTCCCGCAGGCAGCGGCGTCGTCATTACATCCCCGTACGGTTACCGTTATCACCCGATCGACGGCGGCTATCGCTTCCATAACGGCGTTGACCTTGCCGTTGCGCAGGGAACGCCCGTCTATGCCACGAAGAGCGGTACGGTCACGACCGCAACCTTCTCTTCCGGCTACGGCTACTATGTCACGATCAACCACGGCGACGGCTTCTCGTCGCTCTATGGCCACATGACGCACTATACCGTCTCGTCCGGCGACTATGTCAATCAGGGTGACCTCATCGGCTATGTCGGCTCGACCGGTTACTCCACCGGCCCGCACCTGCATTTCACGATGTTCTACAACGGTGCCACCGTCAACCCGATGGACTATGTCAGCATCCGCTGAGATCGGATGCTGACCCCGCTCCGGCGGGATCCGCGTGAAAAAGCCTCGCAGAATTCGCCGCCTGCCGGCGGCGAATCAGCCTAAATCAATTTCTCCGACACTCTCACCCCGCTTCGGCGGGGTGTCGGCCGTAAAGGAGGACCTATGGAACCCAACGAGACCCCCATGGGACCGGAGGAGCTCCGTCCCGAACCCCAAAAACCAAAGAAGAAAAGACTCCTGCCCTATGTCGTCTGCTGCCTGGCCACGGCCGTGGTCGTATTCGCACTGACGCTTGCGGGCATGACGCTCCTGCAGAGCAGACAGAAGAGTACGTCGGGCGATGACTATCTTGCCAAGGTGCAGGAGGTCGTGGCCCTGCTCGACGCACGCTATGTCGACGGGCTGGACCATTCGAAGCTCGGCGATCAGCTTGCGTCCGCTGCCGTGACCGCGACGGGCGACCGCTGGAGCTACTACATCAGCGCCGACGAGCTTGCGGCCTATCAGGAGCAGAATGCCAACGCCTATGTCGGCATTGGCGTGACCATTCGCCTGGAAAATGAGGACGATGCCGGATTCACCGTTGCCTCCGTCACACCGGGCGGCCCAGCCGAGGCAGCCGGGCTGCAGATCGGCGATATGCTCCTTGCCATAGACGGCGCCAATATGAAGGAGCTCGGCATGGAGGAGGCCCGCAATCGCGTCCGCGGCGAGGAGGGCACGAGCCTGACGCTCACAGTGCAGCGCGGCGGCGAGACGTTTGACGTCACGGTCACGCGCGCGACCATCGAGGTGGAGGTCGTCCGGGCTGAGCTGCTGGACGGAAATGTCGGCTATCTGAAGATCAACAATTTCGATTCCGGCTGTGCCGAAAAGTCCATTGCCGCCATCGAGTCCCTGCGGGAGCAGGGCGCAACGTCTCTGCTGTTTGACGTCCGCTTCAATCCGGGTGGCCACAAGGATGAGCTTGTGGAGCTGCTGGATTATCTCCTGCCGGAGGGCCCACTGTTCCGCTCCGTGGACTATAAGGGCAACGAGGATATCGATTATTCCGATGCGTCCTGCGTCGAGCTGCCGATGGCCGTTCTCGTGAACGGAGATTCCTATTCTGCCGCCGAGTTTTTTGCTGCGGCGCTGCAGGAATACGGCGTCGGCACCGTCGTCGGCACGCAGACGGTCGGCAAGGCAAATTATCAGCAGACCTTCGTCCTGAGCGACGGCTCTGCTGTCGCCGTTTCGACCGGCCATTATCAGACCCCGCACGGCGTCACGCTGGCGGGCGTCGGCATCACGCCGGATATCCCCGTCGAGGTCGATGACGATACCTACCTAAAAATTTACTCCAATGCGCTCGAAAAAAGCGAGGATGCGCAGCTGCAGGCGGCCATCGCGGCCCTGACGCAAGGAAACCCTTGACAAGTGCGGCGGCAATCCTCTATAATCACAACGAATGAACGGGCTTTGCCTGATTTTGGGAGGAACATGGAATGGCAAAAGAATTTAAGCTGACCAGAGAACGTCTGAAGGAGCTCGAGGAAGAGCTCAATTATCTGAAAACCACGCGCGAGAAGGAAGTCGCGGAGCAGATCAAGGAAGCCCGCTCCTTCGGCGACCTTTCCGAGAACAGTGAATATGATGAAGCGAAAAATGAGCAGGCCAAGCTGTATGGCCGCATCGCAGAGGTCGAGAACATCCTGTCCCATGCTGTCGTGATCGATGAGAGCGCCGAGCAGGAGCGCGCCGGCGTCGTCGGGCTTGGCTGCACCGTGAAGGTCCGCGACCTTGATCTGGAGGAAGAGGCGACGTATGCTATCGTCGGCTCGCAGGAGGCCAACCCCATGGAGTCTCGCATTTCGGACGACTCTCCGTTCGGCCGCGCCATGCTTGGCAAGCACATCGGCCAGACCGTCGAGGTCGAAGCTCCGGTCGGCACGATCCGCTTTGAGATCCTTTCCGTAGAACGATAACACAGGAGGAATACCGTGGCTAAGAATACCCAGCAGCCCGAGCTTTCCATGGTCGATCAGGTCCGTATCCGCCGGGAAAAGCTCGCGCAGCTTCAGCAGGAGGGGCAGAATCCCTTCGCACAGACAAAGTTTGAGTTTACCAGCAACAGCGCCGAGATCAGGAAAAACTTCGAGCAGATGGAGGGAAAGGAAGTCTCCGTCAGCGGCCGCCTGATGACGAAGCGCGGCATGGGCAAGGTCATGTTCTGCGATCTGCAGGACGCTGCCGGCCGGATCCAGATCTATCTGAAGATCGACGAGATGGACGAAGCGACGTTCGAGCGCTGCCGCAAGCTCGACATCGGTGATATCGTCGGCGTGCATGGCGATGTGTTCCGCACGCAGCGCGGCGAGATCTCCGTGCGTGCGCACGAGGTCGTCCTGCTTGCCAAGGCTCTGCTGCCCCTTCCCGATAAGTTCCATGGCCTGACGAATCTCGAGACCCGCTACCGCCAGCGCTATGTAGACCTCATCGTGAACCCTGACGTCAAGGATACGTTCGTAAAGCGCAGCCTCATCCTGCGCGAGCTGCGCAGCTTCCTCGATGGGCGCGGCTTTCTCGAGGTCGATACCCCGATCCTGACGCCGTTTGAGATCGGCGCGTCTGCGCGCCCGTTCTATACCCACCACAACACGCTGGATATGGATATGGTCCTCCGCATCGAGACGGAGCTGTACCTCAAGCGCCTCATTGTCGGCGGCATGGACCGCGTGTATGAGGTCGGCCGTATCTTCCGTAATGAGGGCATGGACCCGAAGCACAACCCCGAGTTCACCACCATCGAGCTTTATCAGGCCTATACGGATTTCCATGGCATGATGGACCTTGTCGAGGACATGA
The DNA here is from genome assembly GCF_040096185.1 of Faecousia intestinalis. Classification (NCBI taxonomy): domain Bacteria; kingdom Bacillati; phylum Bacillota; class Clostridia; order Eubacteriales; family Oscillospiraceae; genus Faecousia; species Faecousia intestinalis. The sequence goes on from NZ_JBBMFF010000260.1 coordinate 32,641, forward strand.
TGAAGCAGGTCGCGCAGAATGTCTGCGGCAGCCTCGTCGTGCCGTATCAGGGTCACGAGATCGATCTGGGCCACTGGGAGCGCCTGACCATGATCGACGCCGTGAAGAAGTACAGCGGCGTGGACTTCCGCGACTGGAAGACGGACGAGGACGCCATCGCCAGCGCGAAGGCGCACAATGTCACTCTGCCCGAGGTCCCGACGAAGGGTGCCATTCTGGCGGAGTTCTTCGATGCATTCGTCGAAGAAAAGCTCATCCAGCCGACGTTTATCTATGATTATCCGGTGGAGATCAGCCCGCTTGCCAAGCGCAAACCGGATGACCCCGCGTTCACGGAGCGCTTTGAGTACTTCATCAATGCCACGGAGTTCGGCAACGCCTTCTCCGAGCTGAACGACCCGATCGACCAGCGCGGCCGCTTCGAGCGTCAGGTCGCCGAGCGCAAGTCCATTGAGCCGGATTGCCGTGCGCAGGTGGATTATGACTTCATCAATGCACTGGAGTACGGCATGCCGCCTACAGGCGGCCTCGGCTTCGGCATCGACCGCCTCGTGATGCTCCTGACCGACAGTGCCTCCATCCGCGATGTTTTGCTCTTCCCGACAATGAAGTCCTTACCGAACGACAAGTAAGAAAACCCCAGTATTTATGCGGGTTTCGGGACTTTCCAAACCGAATAAATTTACCTCTTTACACCAAATTTACACCAATCGGTGCTAAAAACGGTGCAGAGACTAAAAAATCGCATAATTTACGGAATGAATGGGCAGTCCCATAGTGGGATTGCCCATTTCTAATAAAGGATACATTCGTATCTGAGTGCAAAAGGAATGTTTATTATGGAATTAAGTGAAAAATTACAAGAGTTGAGGAAAGAAAAAGGACTCACGCAGGAAGAACTTGCGGAAGCGTTATTTGTGTCTCGCACTGCAATTTCTAAGTGGGAATCCGGCAGAGGAGTTCCCAATATCGAGTCATTAAAAGCAATTTCAAAGTTTTTTTCAGTGTCAATAGATGAGTTATTGTCCGGTGAAGAAATACTTAAAATTGCTGACGAGGATAATAAGCAAAAGGAAAAACATACAAGAGACTTAGTGTTTGGTTTACTCGATTGCAGTTTGATTATGTTTCTGTTTCTGCCTTTCTTTGGACAAAAGGGTGATGAGATTATAAAAGAGGTATCTTTACTTTCGCTGACAGGTACCCCGCAGTATATCAAAATACCGTATTTAATTATTGTATTTGGAATTGTACTTACAGGTGTTTTGCTTCTCGCTCTACAAAATTATGAAGCAGTGTTTTGGTTGAAACACAAACATCAAATATCCATTGTGTTAAGCACAGTTGCTACAATAGAATTTATGATAACACTTCAACCTTATGCAGCCTTTTTCACTTTTGTTTCCTTGGCGATAAAGTCTCTGATGCTGATAAAATGGCGATGATACGAAGCGTGTCGCCAATGTGACGGTGAAATTCTTTTCATTTTTATTCATTCCGCCTATATTGTAAACAGGCGAAAGCCAAATAATTATGGCAAAGGATTGATAAAAATGAAAAAAGAAAAAAGTCAAAAAGTATTGCTTTCAGGAATAGCAATGGTAGTGTTATTTATTTTGTGGACAGTGGCAATAAGCCTTATTGATGTTCAGCCCATCGGGCCACAAAACTCTTCTGTTGGATTTGCAACCTTGAACGGCTTTATCCACAGCCTGACAGGTGTGCATATGGCAATATATACCGTTACGGACTGGTTAGGACTGATACCGCTTTGCTTTATTTTGGGATTTGCGTTGCTTGGACTTATACAGCTTATTAAAAGAAAAAGCTTATTCAAGGTCGATTCCAGTATTTTGGTGTTGGGAGCATTCTATATTGTTGTAATGGCGGCATATTTGTTTTTTGAATTTTATGTTGTCAATTACCGCCCGGTATTGATTAACGGTTTTCTTGAAGCTTCGTATCCATCATCGACAACCTTGCTTGTTATGTGTGTTATGCCGACAGCTGTTATGCAGCTAAACAGTAGAATTAGAAATACAAAAATGAAAAGAGCATTTGCCTTTGCTTTAATTGCATTTACTGCTTTTATGGTAATTGGCAGGTTGATATCCGGTGTTCATTGGATTACTGATATTATTGGCGGGGCAATTTTAAGTGCGGGTTTAGTGATGATTTATTATAGTGTAACCACTCTTATTGCCCGACAGGAAAGATAAAATTCTAACTGAGGAATCACTTATTGACCTTGAGAGATATTTTCTCCCAAGGTCTTTCTTATTATTCGCAAACTACACCAATCCCGATTTTCTCAATATAATTGGGATAATCACAAAGGAAGGGGTGGTTGTACTATGACGGGCAGTTTAGCAAGCGTTCATCCGGAGCTTATTCCTGAATGGTCAGAGAAGAATTTACCGCTGACGCCGGATAAGATAACCTTCGGTTCAAATAAAAGAGTGTGGTGGAAAGGTGCTTGCGGACACGAGTGGGAAACGAGCGTCAAAGCTCGCTCAAAGGGCGAGAAATGCCCGATATGCTCAGGAGCGAGAGTAATAGAGGGTATCAATGATTTAGCCACATTGAAGCCCCTGCTGGCTCAGGAGTGGTCTGAAAAGAACGAATTAAAGCCTACTGAGGTTTCTGTCGCTTCTCATAAGAAGATTATTTGGAAATGCAAACACGGACACGAATGGGAAGCAAGCGTTAAAAGCAGAACGGTAAACGGCACAGGCTGTCCATACTGCTCACATAATAAAGTCCTTGCAGGATTCAATGACCTTGCTTCACAGTATCCTGATATTGCTGCTGAATGGTCTGACAGAAATCTTCCGTTGCAGCCTACAATGGTAACAGCCTTTGCAAACAGCAAGGCTTGGTGGAAATGCAAAGATTGCGGAAACGAGTGGTACACTCTTATTTCAACCCGTTCTGGTGGGAGCAGATGTCCGTATTGCAGCGGATATACATTGCTCAAAGGATTTAATGACTTGGCGACTACGCACCCTGACCTTGCCGCCGAGTGGGCAGAAAGAAATTATCCCCTAATGCCTGATGAGGTAAACGCAAAATCAAGACACAATGTTTGGTGGAAGTGTAAGACCTGTGGCAATGAGTGGAAGTCCGTTATCAATGCTCGTGTAAAAGGAACTGTATGCCCGGTTTGTGCGGACAGGGCGGTTCTTGCAGGATACAATGATTTAGCCACAACGGACAGGAAACTGCTTGCTGAATGGGATTACGAAAAAAACTCTCTGCTACCGGCACAAGTGTCAAGAAGGTCGATGAAAAGTGTGTGGTGGAAATGTTCACTGGGACACTCTTGGAAAGCAAAAATCAGCGATAGAACAATTATCGGAGAAAAATGCACTGTGTGCGAAAACGAATATCGCTCCGTGTTCCCCGGCTTGGCTGTCGCCTATTACGCCAATCAAAAAGGATTAAAGGTGCAGCTCGGTTCGGATAAACTATTAGGAATACCACTTGAAACCTACATTCCGTCAGAAAAGCTGGCGATAGAATTTACGAACGGCTCAGAACATATGGAGGTTCTCAAAAGCCATCTATGCAAGCAGCGAAATATAAAACTTGTAAAGCTCCCTTTTAAGACAACCGAAACGGAAGCGGAGTATGCCGACAGAGTAAAAGCAGTTTTCAAAAGCGTACATATCTTTATTTATTCTGATGTCGAAGCAGATGTTTCGGTAATCAGAGCAAAATACAATGAATGGAGGAAAAGATTATGAGAGAAGAAAAGTTCCATATCTATCTTAATGATGACGAATATAGCAGAGTAATACAATCACTAATGCGTTTGAAGAACAACCTGATAGCACAAGGAAGATACACCGACGGCGTTGACGATGTTCTCTGCAAGGTGCTTTCAGCCAAGAAAAGAAAGCTCAAAATCAAATATATTTGAACAAAAAGAGACCGCCTACACGATGTAAGCGGTCTTTGATTATTAAGACTTAGTTCGGAAAACTGGAATTTGTCAGATTCCAAAATGAATTACAAATTTATTTTCATTGTCCGCTTTTCTTAATAAATCCTTTAATTCATTGAATTGAGTTTTACTATCAATGACAGAAATAAAATCTTTCAAAGAACGTGGCGGAATAATTGTAATTCCATAATACGCTAACCCTCGCTCTTCTTGTTGTAGCGAATGCCAATAACACGGGATTACCGATAACTCTTTTAAAAGCGACTCGATATATTCATCCTCAACAGAAATACAATGGTACTTTTCAGGTTCATACTTATTGTATTCCTGTTTTAGTGTTGGCGCTATATCCATAATTCCAAATTCATGTTTTGCCATATTCATCACCTTTATAAATTCCTGTTTTGTCTTTCTCTTGATTCCCCATTATACACCAAAAATATGAATAATTCTACCCGCCGTCTATTGACCTCAGTTACGAGGAAAATAGGCGGCTTTTTTCGTTCAGAAAAAAATTTTTCAAAAAATTTTTGAAAAAGGGGTGATTTAGGGTGTGCATTTTGACCCCCTTTGTCCAAATGAGTGAAGGGGTTAATTCCGAACCACGAAAAGGTCAGCTCTTTCACTTGTATTTTGACAACTGAATAAATCATTCACTAAGACTTTAATTCTGATGATTTTAGCCACCTTATCGGGTACGCCGTGACTTCTGCATTGCAGAACAGCGAGAACTCCCGGTATAAGTAATAGGTTGCCCCTGTTACGGCGATGACAGTCAGAAGGATAATGATACTTCTCTACGGAGCTGGCGGAGTACCCGGCAGAGGTGAAATTCCTATGATACAGATTAGCAGTCTGTTCCTTAGTGACTTCCCGTGAGCTTTTGCTCGGCAAGGGGTGTTGAGAACAAATATTGCCCGACCGGTTAGGAAATGAGCCGGTCAAGTACATAGCCATACTGCGATGGCTATGAATTTTACGAAAGGAGGACGCACAAAGTGTCGAACTGCAAAACGATTGCCATATGCAATCAAAAAGGCGGAGTTGGAAAGACAACCACTACGGTAAACCTCGGCGTCGGTCTTGCAATGCAAGGAAAGAAAGTGTTGCTCATAGACGCAGACCCACAGGGCGACTTAACCACCTGTCTCGGCTGGCAGGATACAGACAACTTGGGTATCACGCTTGCAACGAAACTCACAGATGTCATAAACGAAACGATGAATGACCCTACGGTCGGTATTCTGCACCACGACGAAGGTGTTGACCTTATTCCGGCAAACCTTGAGCTTTCAGCAATGGAATTTAACCTTGTCAACGCAATGAGCAGAGAGACGGCATTGAGAAATTATCTAAGCGAAGTGAAGGACAAATACGACTATATCTTAATAGATTGTATGCCTTCCCTCGGAATGGTAACAATCAATGCGCTATCTGCGGCAGACAGTGTTATTATTCCTGTTCAGGCTCAATATTTACCTGCAAAAGGAATGACGCAGCTTGTTCAGACCATTTCACGAGTAAAGAAGCGTATCAATCCGGGCTTAAAGATTGACGGTATGCTTCTCACTTTGGTGGATAGCCGTACCAACCTCGCCAAAAGCACGGTAGAAGCTCTGAGAGAGAACTTTGGTAATCAAATCAAGATGTATAGAACATATATCCCGATTGCCGTAAAAGCCGCAGAGACTTCTTCCAAAGGCAAGAGCATTTTTGCCTATGAACCCAACAGTACGGTGTCAAAGGCGTACACCGAATTTACAAAGGAGGTGTTAGCCGATGGCAGGAAGAAAGAGCGACTTCACTCTCACGAAGCTCGATGACTTATTCTCGACGCAGGAACAGAGAGATGAAGAAAAACTTTCAAAAATCCGAGATATTCCCTTGACTGAGATTGACGATTTCCCCGACCACCCTTTTAAGGTGCGTGATGACGAGGATATGGCACAGCTCATAGAGAGTATCAATGAACGAGGGGTAATCACTCCGGCAACGGTAAGGCAGAAGGAGGACGGCAGATACGAACTCATTTCAGGACACAGACGAAAGCGAGCTTGTGAGCTTGCCGGGTTTGATACGCTCCGCTGTGAAGTCGTTGACCTGAACCGAGACGAAGCCACGATTTTAATGGTTGAGAGCAACTATCAAAGGTCGCAGATACTTCCCTCTGAAAAAGCCTTTGCCTACAAAATGCGTTTGGAAGCAATGAAAAGGCAGCAGGGTGAGCGTACAGATTTAACTTCTGTCCCACTGGGACAGAGGTTGAACGGAAAAACTACAAGAGAAATTATTGCAAGTGAATCCGGAGACAGTAACACTCAAATTCAAAGATATATTCGCCTTACAAACCTTGTTCCCGAACTTTTGGAATACGTTGATGAGGGGCGAATTAAAATGCGACCGGCGGTTGAATTGTCCTTTCTCGATGAGGACAGTCAGCGTGATGTGGTTGATGAAATCGACCTGAACGACGCAACCCCGTCCCACGACCAAACAATCCGTATGCGAAAGTTCTTTGAGGAGGGCAAGCTCACAACCGAAGCAATCCAAGCGATTATGTCGGAGGAAAAACCAAACCAAAGGGAGAAAATTGTTTTAAGGGGCGACAGGGTTCGACAGCTTATCCCGAAGAACATTCCCATAAGCCAAACGGAGGATTTTGTGTGCAAGGCATTGGAGCATTACAACAAGTTTCTGCGAAGCAGAGCCGACCGTGACAGCCGATAGCCTTCCCCCTTTCTCACACTCTAACCCCTATATATACCAGCTATTAACCTGCTGAAAAATATACTCTATCTCCCTTGAGTATATCTATCTCAATAACATATAGCTGTCTATTAAAGGGTTCGCACATTTGGAGCAAAAGCAAAATGTCTGCTACGATAAAAAGTTCAGCCAATCGCACCTTTGATGTTTTGACCGGTTTTGATTACGATTAAGGCAGAAAGGAGCGATGGATATGAAAAACAGGCTGATACCTTGTGTTCTTGCCTGCCTGATGATTTTCCTCGTAGGTTGTAACGGTAACACAGTCAAAGAAGCTGCACAGGAGATTACGAAAACAGAGACTTCTTTTCCGGCTGGTAATACCGAAACAGATTCTCAGGAAGAAACGGCAGAAGAACCGGAAAGCACGACAGTTCAGGAAGAAACACCGATTACGGCAGAAGAAAGCCAATCAACCGCTGAAAGGCAGACGGTTGCGACTGTTCAGACAAAACCGGCGGAAGATAAAACGGCTGAAACTCCTGTAACTGAAAAGACAAAGGCAGAGCCACCGAAGCAGACAACCACGCAGGCTGAACCCGAAAATCAACCGGAACAGCCGAAAGAACAGACAACTGCCGAACAAAAGCCGGTTGAAAAGCCGACTGAAAAGCCGGCAGAACCGAAACCGACAGAGCCGCCCAAGCAGACATTCGATGTCAGCTCTTATGTTAGTTACGCAAAAGAGTATGCGGTAAGCATAGGGCTTTCTCTTGACAGCACGGCGACAGAATGTTGGGACAACCCCATATCCGCAAATCCTAACCGAAGCGGTATCAAGTCTGATATTGAAAGCAGACTGAACCGATACAAGAACAGCGAGGGTTTTACCGCTGTGTGGATATGGGCAGAAAAGCTATCCGATACGGAGTACAACATCTATATCGGCTACTGCTAAAACAAAATAAATTTTAAGCGGACGCACTGAGTAAAATCGGTGCGTTTTTGCATTTCAAGGAGGAAAACGCAATGGTTAAAACAAAATTCAAGAAAGCCGTTTCGCTTATGTTGGCGGCGGTTATGAGCCTTACTGCTTTTATGGGCATTGGGGCAACGACAGCCTTTGCAGCCGTAGGCGAAAAAGCCGATGTGTACCTCGTCGATTATCCCCGAAGCGGAGATACCAATAACAACGGCGAATGGGGACACGGCAATCTCAACTATATGAACGGTTGGAAAGGCTTGTCCACGAAATATACGGGACTTCGTGCAATGGGTTCGTATTCGGGCAATATCGCCTACTGTATCGAGCCGGGTACAGGTCAGCGGACTGGAGATACTCTCACCGAAAAGGACGAGAACTTCTTCAACAACATCAGTCCGAACGGTACGATTTCCGGCGATGATATTCGCCTGCTTATCGGTCGTATCTTGCAGTACGGCTACCGTGGAGGAATTTCGACAAGCTGGAAGTCGCAGAATGAAAGCGACGCAAACTGTATCGCCCACGCTTATGCCACTCAGATTTTGATTTGGGAAACGATTGTCGGCGAAAGAGACGCAGGCTTTAATCACGTTTCTACCGGCGGGTACAATGCCGTGCTTGAATGTGTAAGCTCCGCACACCCACTCCGCAGTAAAATCTTGTCGTACTACAACAGTATGGTAACAAGCGTTCAGAATCACACCAAAGTGCCGAGCTTCTGCACAAGGTCAAGCGGTTCTGCAAAGGTAAACGAGCTTGAATGGAACGGAAGCAAGTATGTTGCAACTCTCACCGATACAAACGGTGTGCTTGGCAATTACAACTTCTCGGCAAACATTGACGGCGTTTCGTTCTCTGTCAGCGGAAACAAATTGACTGTATCAATGGACACCGCTCCGAGCAAGGAATTTACCATCACAGCCACAAAGAAAAACGGCGTCCGCAGAGGTGTAGTTGTATGGACTGATGGTATCCATCAGAACGGCAACGGTATTCAGGACGTGGTTACTTATGCTCAGGAGGTCAGCGACCCTGTCAGCGGCTTTGTCAAAATGAAGGTAAGCTACGGCTCTTGTCAGATTGTAAAGACAAGTGAGGACGGAAAGGTTGACGGCATTCAGTTTACCATCAGCGGTAACGGTGTCAATCAGACTGTTACGACTGCAAACGGCGGTAAGTTCCAGCTTGATAACCTTATGCCCGGTGTTTATACGGTCACAGAGCAGTCTATCGACAAATATGTACCGCAGGAGGTTCACAGAGTAACTGTTGTTGCCGGTCAGGTATCAAAGGTAAACTTCAATAATGTTCTAAAAAGAGGTAATCTTCAGGTTATCAAATCTTCGGAGGATAATCTGGTCGAGGGTGTAACTTTCCACCTTTACGGAACTTCGCTTGCCGGTATTGAGGTCGATGAGTATGCCGTAACAGACAAAAACGGTGTTGCTTCTTTTGATGATGTGCTTATCAGCGGCACTACCCCATACACCATTGAGGAAGTGGATACCGCAATCCGTTATGTTGTGCCTGCAAATCAGACCGCACCGATTAACTGGAAAGAGGTTACTACCCGCAATTTCACGAACATTCTCAAAAAGTTCAGCGTAACCGTAACAAAGAGCGACCGAGAGGAAGGCACACCGCAGGGCGACGCTACCCTTGCCGGAGCAGTTTACGGTATCTATAAGGGTGAAACCCTTGTTGACAAGTATGTAACGGATAAGAACGGTCAGTTTACCACAAAGGAATATGTCTGCGATAATGACTGGACAATCCGTGAAATCACTCCGTCCGAGGGCTATCTGCTTGATACCACAATCCATAAGGTCGGTGCAGAACCGCAGCTTTATACGGTGGAACACAATCAGACAGCAAATGATGTTACCGAACAGGTTATGAAAGGCAATATCGCTATCATCAAGCATACCGATAATGGCGAAACTCAGATTGAAACACCCGAAAACGGTGCAACCTTTGAAATCTATCTCAAATCTTCCGGCAGTTTTGACGCAGCAGAAGAAGATGAAAGAGATGTGATTGTTTGTGATGAAAACGGCTTCGGTCAGACAAAGGATATGCCTTACGGCGTATATACCGTTCATCAGACCTCCGGTTGGGAGGGGCGTGAGTTAATGGACGACTTCGATGTGTTCATTGCTCAAAACGGACAGACCTACCGCTATCTTATCAACAATGCAAACTTTGAAAGCTATATCAAGGTGGTTAAGGTGGACGCAGAAAGCGGTAAAAACATTCCTTATGCCGGTGCTGGGTTCAAAATCTTTGACCCGGACGGCAATCAGGTAACAATGACCTTTACTTATCCTACTCCGACAACGATTGATACTTTCTACACCGACGCAAACGGACAGCTTGTTACACCGGAGAAACTGGAATACGGCAAGGGATATTCTCTTGTTGAGGTTCAGGCTCCTTACGGATATGTGCTTGACAGCACACCGGTGTGCTTTGATGTGGCAGAGGAACATTCTTCCGATGAGGGTGGTATTACCGTGATTAAGGTCGATAAGCCTAATATGGCACAGAAAGGCACAGTCAACATTGAAAAGACCGGCGAGGTATTCTCCGGGGTGAATGTCTCCGGCGAGGAAAATACCGATGTTATCTATCAGCCTGTGTATGAAGTGAAAGGTCTTGCAGGTGCGGTATATGAAATTACCGCAGCAGAAGATATTATCACTCCCGACGGCACACTCCGTTATGCAAAGGGTGAGGTTGTAGATACCGTAACGACAGATGAAAGCGGTCTTGCCAAGAGCAAGGAGCTTTATCTCGGAAAATATACGGTGGTTGAAATTACTGCACCGGAGGGTATGGTCATCAACAAAGAAGCTCACGATGTTGAGCTGACTTATGCCGGTCAGGAAGTGTCTGTAACCGAAACCGCCACAAGCTTTGTAAACGACAGGCAAAAAGTAACGGTAAGTCTTGAAAAGACTATTGAAAAGAACGACATCTTCAACATCGGTAACGGCGATGAAATGAAGAATATCAGCTTCGGACTTTTCGCCGCAGAGGAACTTGTTTCTGCAAGCGGTACTTCTATCCCGGCAGACGGTCTGATTGAGATTATCTCACTTTCCGAAAACGGCAAGGCAACGCTGAAAACCGACCTTCCTTTCGGAAGCTACTATGTAAAAGAGCTTGCAACTGATGAGCATTATATCCTTACCGACGCCAAGTATCCGTTCACTTTCAGCTATGCCGGTCAGGATACCGCAAATGTTGAGATTGCGGTCAATGACGGCAAGCCGATTGAAAACAAGCTCATTTACGGTTCTGTTTCCGGTAAGAAGATTACCGAAAACGGCGAAGCACTGGGAGGTGCTGTAATCGGTCTGTTTAAGGCTGATGAAACCGAATTTACAAAAGAAAATGCTTTGATGACTGCTACCTCCCAAAAAGACGGTAGCTTTTCTTTTGAGAAAGTACCGTATGGCAACTGGCTTGTAAGAGAAATCGAGCAGCCGGAGGGCTTCGTGCTTGATGAAACTTCTTATGAAGTTAAAATCTCCGAGGTCGCTCAGGTCATTGAGGTCGAAATCGTCAATGAGTATGTTCACGGCAATATCAAGTTGACTAAGGTCGATGAAGATTACCCGGACAACAAGCTGACAGGAGCGACCTTTGAGGTTTACAAAGATGTAAACGGCGATGGCAAACTGGACGACGGCGACGAGCTTATCGGTACACTCAACGAAACTTCTACGGGTATTTACGAGATGAAGGAGCTTCTTTACGGAAAATACCTTGTAAGAGAAACCAAAGCACCGGAAGGCTTTGAACTTGATAAGGGTGTGTACTCCGTATTCATTGAGGAAGATGAAATGACCTATGAGGTTGAAAACAAAGCGGGCGTCGGTTTTATTAACACGGCAATGAAAGGAAGCCTGAAAATCGTAAAAACTTCCTCTGACGGTAAGGTCGAAGGTTTCACTTTCAGAGTAACAGGAGTAAACGGTTACGACCGAAGCTTCACGACCGATAAGAACGGCGAAATCATTATCGAGGGACTTCGTATCGGCGATTACACCGTTTCCGAGGTTCAGGATACTGTTTCTGCTTCCTATGTGCTTCCTGCGGATAAGATTGCAACCGTAAAGGTCGGCTCTACTACCGTTGTGGAAATGCACAATGAGCTGAGAGACACACCAAAGACCGGAGATAACAGCAATGTCGGCTTGTGGACTGCACTTGCGGGACTTTCTGCCCTCGGTATTGTAGGCACAGCCGTTGTTGCGTACAGAAAAAAGAAGAAGGAGGACAATGAGTAATGGACGCTAAAACAATCGTAGCAGTTGTATTAGTCGCCTTTATTATCGGCGGCTTTATCTTCTTGCAGATTAAGAACAGAAAGAAATAAGGAACGCTTATGTGGGCGGAGTGAAAACTTCGCCCACCGTTCTTTTACGGAGGTGCATTATGAATAAGCAAAAGACGGTTGACAGCAAGGTGCTTGCAATACTCAGAGAATGCCCCGAAACGAGGTATGATGATATGCAGCTTATCCTTTGCTATTACAACCGATACAGCTATATGAGAGTCGGAGATTTACCGCTTGAGGATATAGTCAACAACTATAAAGGCTACGGCTTGCCGTGCTTTGAGACTATCCGCAGAGCAAGACAGAGAGTGCAATCCCTATTTCCCGAACTGTCAAGGCAGTGCAGTGGCTGCGACTGCGGAAACATCAGAATTGTGATTGAAGTAAGCTGAGGTGTGGATATGAACGAGGGAAAAAGAAAAATCGGTGAATACACTGTTCTTTGCTCGGTCAATGTGGGCGAAAAGGAAGTTATCTTGGCTTCCAATGAGCAAAGCACAAACGGCGATAAATTTATGTGCGGCTTTGCAGAGCGAAACGACCTGTTTGAACTGTGTTCGGAATGTATGGTAAGCGATGACTATATCGAAATCGTACACCTTTTCGGAAGCCGTGTGGCAAATGAAGCGGAGCTTTTCAAGGAACAGGTCGAAAAACTGGATATTCCAATCACACTCATAACAGAAGCCGACTGTATCCCCGACCACTATTCCAAAGACATCAACGGCAAAATCATAGCCATTGACCCCAAGGTATTAAAGCCTGAATTTCAGAGAGCCGACAGACAGCTCTACTATGTTACAGGTGGTTTCGGTGCGTCGGCAAACAGCCGTGGAAGCGCCGTGTTTTGTACCAATCTTCACACCGGCAAATCAACCCGATATGAAAGAATGGATGTTATGGGCGAGGTAAAGCCTGAGCGTCTGCCTGAATGGGCAAAGGAAAAGGCACAGGAGCTTTCAAACAAGAAGCGAAACAAAGACAAAGAACGATAAGGAGGACAAAGCAATGAAGGAAAATTTCACTTTTCAGCAAAAGACAAAGCTTCTGACGAAACTGTTTGACGCAGGCTGCAATACCGAAAAGAAATTGCAGCAGCTTGATATGGAGAGCATTTTGAAAATTCCCGGTATCACTATTCCGGATATGAGCCTGATTATCGAGTTTCAGAAGCAGACCAAAGCCAATAAGCTGTTCTCTTATTTGGGAGGTGGCACTGATGAGCAGGCAGGAACAGAATGACCGCCATATCATTTGGAGCGATATTAGCCTTGACCTTGATGATTGGCGAGAGTCTTTGGAGGAACTGTATCCCGGATATTCCGATGATGAGCTTTACGACATTATGGTAAAATCCAATGCCGAAAATCTTTATGATGAACGAGCAAATCTCAACATTCAGCTTTCACAGCCGATTATCGTAATCGGCGACCTCGGCCGATGGAACGGCAGAGTGTCGGGATACAAGATGATTGATTCAGGCAACATTAAGGACTGCCTTTATTCTGACACCGACTACACAGAATGGTATGTTGACAAATACGGAGACCTTCGAGCCGACGCTGTTCATCACGACGGTACAAACCATTATCTTTACCGTGTATTCAAAGACGGTGTTACCGATACGCAGATTGAAAATCTGCAAGTTAAAATCTACAACGGAAAAGCCACAAGAGCCGACATCACACGAGTTACCAAAAGACTCGGCGATGATATTGCCGGCGTATATGGTTTTTCTATTCCAAAGCAAAGACAACCAAACGAACAAGCGAGGTGATGAAAATGGATTACAGAGTATTGACCGAAGCAGAGCGTAAATACACCTTCAGCCAAAGTCAGCAGCTCTCTATGCAGACCGGTCTTATCGGATATTTGCGTGCCGACTTCGGTTCTACCGGGAACGAGTTTTGGACGACTTGGAACGATTTCAGAAAAGACCTGAAAACCGATGAATTTAAGGCTGAATTTGACGATGTGATAAACGGATTGCGTGACGGCGATGTTTTGTCCGGCAGAAAGGCTATGTCCTCTTACTGTTATTCCACTCCCGACAGTTCCTTTAATGATGACCGCAACCACTACGGCATTCGTCTTGATACGGAAAAGTACAGCTATCTTATGAGGTTTAACCCCAATAGGGGCGAGTACAATCTGTACTGCTATTGCTATCAGAAAGAGTGGCTGAACAGCCACTTGAAAAATGCCGAGCGTGGTATCCGATTTATCGACCCGCACTATCAGGAGCAGTTTCGCATTGCGGACGGAGAAAAAATCTCAATCAAGCTCGGCGACGGCAAAACAATGGAGAGAACTTGCAGATATATCGACGACTACCATTTGGAGGTCGGCACAAATCTCTACCATATCTGCGAATTTGCCGAGCTTTGCGAGAGAAACGGTCATACCGTAGAACCAGCCGCAAAAGAAAACACGAAGCCTGCAAAGGACAAAGAAAAAACACGATAAGGAGGTGCAGACGAGGTGGCAAGGAAATTTGACCTGATTTCGGAGCTGTATGAAAGAACCTGCTTTGCAGTTACAGACAATCCGGTAAACTGGCAATCGTTTCTGAAAACAGCAGGCAGAAATTTCAGGCTCCGATTTGATGAACAGCTTCTCATTTATGCCCAAAGACCCGATGTAACAGCCGTGCTTGAAATCGAACGATGGAACGGCACTTTCGGTCGCTGGGTAAATCGAGGAGCAAAAGGTATTGCCGTATTTGAGGACGCAGACAGAAGCCGTCAAAGGCTGATTCATTACTTTGATATATCAGACACCCACGAAAGCCGACATTCCCGCCCTGTTCCTATTTGGGAGATGAGACCCGATTATGAAGCAGAGGTTATCGAAACGCTTGAAAACACTTTCGGGGCGGTAAACGATACAACGAGTATTGAAAATGTCGTCAAAGAGAGCATTGCCAATGCCGTCGAGGACAACATCGCAGACTATATCTCCGACTTTATGAGTTTGGGTGCAGGAAGCGATATTGAGTATTTGTCTGCCGACGAAGCAAATGCCTTGTATTTGGAGCTTGTCAGAAACAGCGTGTCATATATGGTTATGGCACGATTGGGACTGAACGCAGACAAGGTCTATTCTCCCGATGACTTTGCCGGTATTTCAAGCTTCAATTCACAGGAAGTTCTCAATGCGGTGGGTATTGCTACAAGCGACATTGCAGAAATGGCGTTGCTCCCTGTCAGCAGAACAATCAGCACGCTCAGCAAGGAAAATCGCATAATTGATGAACAGGAGCAATCCGAATACAATAAAGACATCAAAGACGAAAGGAGTCAAAGCGATGAGCGAAATCACATACACGATGGTGGGAGATTACAATCTTCCGAACCTGAAACTGCCGGAGCAGACGGAAGTGACTCTCGGCAGATGGTCGCAGATGAGGAGAACTTATCTGAAGGAACATCACAAAATCCTGTACTACAATCTTCTGACGAAAGGGATTCTGAACAGTCACTTGGCGGAGGTTCAGCAGAGAGCCAGCGAACTGGAGGAAACTCTCGTGAAGCAGATGGCACAGAAAGCCGGGCTGACGGAGCAGATGAAAGCGGAAGATATGATGAAGTGGGTTCGCCTGATGAACAACATCAGGAACTCGGCACAGGAAATCGTGAAGAATCAGGTAATATTCGCTTAGAGTATTACGACAGAAACCACGAGGACAAGAGCCTGCCGTTTTTCGGTGGCGATGATACTATCCGAGAGATACTCGGTACCACCCCGCATTTGTCCGCTTCAAAGGAAGAAATCAAAGACTTCTATGAGAGAAATACGGACAATGCGACCCGTACCGAATATATCAAGGGTATTTTCAACAACGATTACACCCGGCTTACCTTAAACGACGGCAGGCTTGTTGGATACAAAACATTTCAGAATGTCCTCCACTTGTGGGAGGGCGAATACGAAAACAGAACCGCTCAGAGCTTCTATGACTGGGGCGTTATCGCACAGCATTTTGAAGCAATGAGACTTTTGGGAGAATTGACCGATACAATGAAACCGCTTCCGTCTATGGACGGTCAGTTGACTCTCATAATGGGAAATCAGGCAGAGGAACAAAAAACCTCTGCCTTTACTTTTTCTCAGGAAATCATAGACGCAGTTCTCACCCGTGGAAGCGGAGTTTCCGAGGGTAAAATGCGTATCTATGAGCAGTTTGAAAAGAGCCTTTCCGCAAAGGAAAACGCCGACTTCTTGAAAAACGAATACGGTTGGGGCGGCTCTTACCCTGTCATTATCGGTGCAGGCATTGACGAACAGCACGACGGAAAAGGCATCACAATTTCAAAAGGTATCGGAAGCGACAAGCCACACATTACGCTTTCTTGGTCTCAGGTTGAAAAGCGTATCGGAGACCTTATCCGTATGGACAGATACCTAAACCGAAAGGAAAAAGAAAAGTACCCGGAATGGCTTGAAAAGCAGGAAGAAAGGCGAGCCGAGCTTGCAGAGCAGAGAAAAAACCGTGAGATACTCTCTACCGCACCGCCTGAGCCTGAAAACAAAGAGGACGAACCGGAAGCACAGTATGAATATCATCTCGGCGACAGCGTATATATCGGAGCTTCGCAGTATGAGATTTTGTCCTTTGATGAAAACCGTGTAATGCTCTATGACTTCGATATGCCCCTATTCAACAAGGAGATTTCAAGGGAAGAATTTGACCGCAAAGTGCGTGAAAATCCGATGAACGACCACTTGAAGGTCAGTGTATTACCGGCGGAAGAAAAAACCGTTACAGGCGAAAATAAAGCTCAAAACGATACCGAAACCGTACAGGATTTCAGTCCGAAAACCGGTTATGACGACGCCTTCTTTATCGACCGGGACAATGAAAGCGTTACTTGGATGTACTATAATCCCGACAGCAATGCCGGAGGTCAGTATGTTACAAATACGCTTTCTTTTGACGAGATACAGCAAGCTGCACTGGAGTATGACTCGGCTGAGGATTTCTTTGATTACCTCGGCAGCATTGCAAATCAGGAGCTTGCCGATGTAGGTACGGAATGGTTTGTGGATGCAGACCGAGAATTTCACAGGACACCGGATTTGACCGACTGTACCACCGCCACAATGGAAGCACTCATTGAAAACGCTGAAAGAACTGATATGGTGGCAACGAACATCGGAAATGTACCGATTGAGGATTACAGAGAAATCGTTGCTACTCAAAACGGTTTTGACAGTTATGAGGAAATGTATAACGAGGGTGTTCGTATCGGCAACGGTTACGACAAAAAGCCTGAAGCGATTGTTCCCGCTTGGGAGCAAAAGAAAAAGTCAAAGGTTAAGAGCTTTGACCTCCACCCGGATATTCCAATGTCCGAACGACACAATTTTGACCTTGCCAATAATCAGGTTGAAGAAGTCAATAAAAAAGAGCGTTTTCACAGAAACTATGCAGCGATTAAGGTCTTGAAGGATTGTCAAAACGAAAACCGTTTTGCAACACCCGATGAGCAGAAAATCTTGTCGAGATATGTCGGTTGGGGCGGTATTCCCGAAGCCTTTGACGAACGAGCCGGAGCTTGGCATACAGAGTATGCAATGCTGAAAAATACCCTGACACCGGAGGAATATGTGTCGGCAAGAGAAAGCACACTGACTGCCTTTTACACTCCGCCCGAAGTATCTACCGCCATTTATAAGGTGTTGGAACAGATGGGATTTCAGGAGGGCAACCTGCTTGAGCCGTCCTGCGGTATCGGTAACTTCATCGGTATGCTGCCTAAGTCAATGGAAAACGCAAAGGTTTACGGCGTGGAGCTTGATACCGTTTCAGCCGGTATCGCTCAGCAGCTTTATCAGAAGTCTTCCATTGCGGCACAGGGCTTCGAGGAAGTAAATGTTCCCGACAGCTTCTTTGACGGAGTTATCGGCAATGTGCCTTTCGGAGATTTCAAAGTCTCCGATAAACGATATGACAAGTACAACTTTCTCATTCACGATTATTTCTTTGCGAAATCGCTTGATAAGTTACGCCCTGGCGGTGTGATGGCTCTTGTGACAAGCAAAGGAACTATGGACAAGGAAAACTCCAATGTGCGTAAATATATCGCACAGAGGGCGGAGCTTCTCGGAGCAATCAGACTTCCGAACGACACCTTCAAAGGTAATGCCGGGACAGAGGTCGTATCCGATATTCTGTTTCTGCAAAAGCGAGACAGACTCATAGATATTGAGCCGGATTGGGTTCATCTTGACACCGACGAAAACGGTATAAGGATGAACTCATATTTTGTTCAGCACCCGGAAATGATACTCGGCGAAATGAAAATGGTAAGCGGTCGCTTCGGACCGGAAGCAACCTGTGAGCCGTTTGATAATGCCGACCTTTCGGAGCTTTTGAACGAAGCAGTCTCAAACATTCACGGAGAAATCTCTGAATACGAGGTTGCGGACGAGCTGGAGGAAGAAGATAATACCATCCCGGCAGACCCTATGGTAAGAAACTTCTCTTACACGGTTTTGGACGATAAAATCTATTTCCGTGAGAACTCCCGTATGTCCCCGGTGGAGGTATCTGCAACCGCTGAGAACCGCATTAAGGGTATGATTGGGATAAGAGATTGCGTCCGTAACTTGATTGAACTGCAAACCGAGGATTACCCGGACAGCGAAATCAAACAGGCACAGGATAAGCTGAACACACTGTATGACAGCTTTACAAAGAAGTACGGACTGATTAACAGCCGTGCCAATACTTCTGCCTTTTCCGACGACAGCTCCTATGCTCTGCTCTCCGCTCTTGAGGTTATCAATGAAGATGGCGAACTGGAACGCAAGGCGGATATGTTCTTCAAAAGGACGATTAAACCGCACAAGCCGGTAACGGAGGTTGACACCGCAGACGAGGCTCTCGCTGTCTCTATGGGCGAAAAAGCAGCCATTGATATGGAATATATGATGGAGTTGTCCGGCAAAAGTGAGGAGGAATTATTCGCTGACTTAAAGGGTGTAATCTTCTTAAATCCCCTTTATGAGTACGGTAATTCCTATGAGCCGAAGTATCTGATGGCAGACGAATATCTGTCGGGCAATGTTCGTGAGAAGCTGGCGACAGCCAAAAGGTCTGCGGCACTGTATCCCGAAGATTACACCGTCAATGTGCAGGCACTTGAAAAGGTGCAGCCAAAGGATTTGACGGCAAGCGAGATTTCCGTAAGGCTCGGTGCGACTTGGATACCGCCCGAAATATTCCAACAGTTTATGTTTGAGTTTCTCGACACCCCACGCTATGCACAATGGAATATCAAGGTTCACTACTCTCAGTTTACCGGCGAATGGAACATTGAGGGAAAGAGCTACGACCGTTCCAATGTAAAAGCGTACAGCACATACGGTACTTCCCGCATCAACGCATATAAGATAATTGAGGAAACACTGAACCTGAAAGATGTCCGAATCTTTGACTATATCGAAGATGAGGAAGGCAGAAAGAAAGCCGTTCTCAATAAAAAAGAGACGGCAATCGCACAGGCAAAGCAGGAACTCATAAAGCAGGGCTTTCAGGACTGGATATGGGCTGACCCTGCCCGCCGAGAAAAACTCACGAAGATGTATAACGAAAAGTTCAACAGTATAAGACCCCGTGAGTACGACGGAAGCCACATTGTTTTCAACGGTATGAACCCGGAAATCGAACTCCGTGAACATCAGAAAAATGCGGTTGCACACATTTTGTACGGCGGTAATACGCTGTTAGCACACGCAGTCGGTGCGGGCAAGACCTTTGAAATGGTAGCCGCCGCTATGGAGTCCAAACGACTGGGACTTTGCAATAAGTCGCTGTTCGTAGTGCCAAATCACTTAACCGAGCAATGGGCGGCGGAGTTCTTACAACTCTATCCGGCGGCGAATATTCTCGTAGCGACAAAGCGAGATTTTGAGACAAAGAACCGAAAAAAGTTCTGCGGTCGAATTGCCACGGGAGATTATGACGCCGTAATCATCGGTCATTCTCAGTTTGAGAAAATCCCGATGTCCATTGAAAGACAGAGGGCAATTCTTGAGCAGCAGCTTGAAGAACTGACAGACGGTATTATGGATTTGAAGCGAAACCGTGGAGAAAACTTCTCCATTAAACAGCTTGAAAAGTCTAAAAAGTCCGTGAAACAAAAGCTGGAAAAGCTCAACGACCAAAGCCGAAAGGACGATGTTGTTACCTTTGAAGAACTCGGTGTGGACAGGCTTTTTATTGACGAGAGTCATTATTACAAGAACCTCTACCTTTACACCAAAATGCGTAATGTGGGCGGTATCGCTCAGACGGAAGCACAGAAATCCTCCGACCTGTTTATGAAGTGCCGATACCTTGACGAGCTTACAGGCGGTCGAGGAACGGTATTTGCAACCGGTACTCCTATCTCAAACAGTATGGTGGAACTCTATACCATTCAGCGATACTTGCAGTACAACACGCTTGTGAAAAACAATTTACAGCACTTCGACTCGTGGGCAAGTACCTTTGGAGAGACTGTAACAGCCGTAGAGCTTACCCCGGAGGGCTATAATTTAGTAGGACGATAAATAATGCGTTCCTAAATTGAAAATAGGTTATCAAAGTCGGTTTCAGAACTTCAAAAATTTTTTTGATTTTTTTGAAAAACAGTTCCGCTTTGTACCCCTATTTTCTCCTATTAGCAGAGGGAGTAATTCCTGTAATGCTAAATCGGATTACATAAAGAAAGGAGGATAAGAGAATGTCAAGGACTTCAAAGATTACAGCACTCTATGAGCGTTTATCAAGAGATGATGACCTTAATGGTGAGTCAAACTCAATCACCAACCAAAAGCAATACTTGGAAGATTACGCCCGAAGAAATGGCTTTACGAATATCCGCCATTTTACTGACGATGGTTTTTCGGGTGTGAATTTCAATCGTCCGAGTTTTCAAGAACTGATTAAGGAAGTAGAAGCAGGAAATGTCGCAACGATTATTGTTAAGGATATGAGCCGATTAGGGCGAAACTATCTGCAAGTCGGCTTTTATACGGAAGTTCTGTTTCCGCAGAAAGATGTCCGTTTTCTTGCGATAAACAACAGTATTGACAGCAACAATGCTTCGGATAATGACTTTGCTCCGTTTTTGAATATAATGAACGAATGGTACGCAAAAGACACAAGCAATAAAATCAAGGCTGTGTTTGATGCCCGTATGAAAGACGGAAAGCGTTGTAGCGGTTCAATTCCCTATGGATATAACCGATTAGCAACCGACAAACAAACGCTTGTTGTTGACCCTGTGGCTTCTGAGGTGGTAAAGCGTATCTTTTTGCTTGCCAACGAGGGCAAAAGTCCGAGAGCAATCGCTGAATTGCTTACCGAAGAAAAGGTTTTAATTCCGGCAGCACACGCAAAGCAGTATCACCCCGAGCAGTATAATGGAACGAAGTTTTCAGACCCATATACTTGGGGAATGTCAACCATAAGAGCGATTTTGAGCAGACAGGAATATCTCGGTCATACCGTTTTGCGTAAATCGGTCAGCACCAATTTCAAACTGCACAAAAGGAAGAATACCGATGAAGAAGAACAGTATGTATTTTATAATACACACAAGCCTATCATCTCGCAGGAACTATGGGACAGCGTTCAGAAGCGAAAGAAACGAGCGAACAGGACAGCAACCAAAGGTACGCATAGCAATCGTTTAAGCGGTTATCTGTACTGTGCGGATTGTGGCAGAAGAATGACCTTGCAAACGCATTACAGTAAAAAGGACCGTTCGGTGCAGTATTCTTACCGTTGCGGCGGGTATGCAAGCAGAGTAAACGCTTGTACTGCCCATTCGATTAGTGCTGATAATGTTGAAGCCTTGATATTATCGGCTGTAAAACGATTATCAAAATTTGTTCTGAATGATGAAGAAGCCTTTGCAAAGGAACTTCAAGCACTTTGGAATGAAAAGCAGACAGAAAAGCCAAAGCACAATAAATCGGAATTGCACCGTTTTCAGAAGCGATACGATGAATTATCTAAACTTATTCGTGGCTTGTATGAAAATCTTGTTTCGGGATTACTGCCCGAAAGACAGTATAAGCAACTGATGAAGCAGTACGATGATGAACAGGCTGAACTGGAAACGAAGATTGAGGAAATGGAAAAGGAACTGACCGAAGAAAAGGCAAATACGGTGGATATTAAGCATTTCATTTCTTTGATACGCAAGTGCAAAGAGCCGACAGAAATTTCCGATTTGATGTTTGCTGAACTCATTGACAAGATTGTGGTTTATGAAGCAGCGGGTATGGGAAAAGCAAGGACACAAAAGGTTGATATTTATTTCAACTATGTTGGGCAGGTCGATATTGCCTATACGGAAGAAGAACTTGCTGAAATCAAGGCACAGGAAGAACAGATTGAAATGGAACGACTGGCAAAACAGCGTGAGCGTGAAAAAGCATACCGAGAGAAGCGAAAGGCAAAAAAACTCGCTGAAAACGGTGGAGAAATCGTCAAAACAAAGATATGTCCTCACTGTCAAAAAGAGTTTGTGCCTACAAGTAACCGACAGATATTCTGTTCAAAGGATTGTTGCTATCAGGCAAGGCAGGATAAGACAAAAGCCGACAGAGAAGCAGAAAAAGGAAATCATTATTATCGTCAGCGTGTCTGTGCTGTGTGTGGCAGTACCTACTGGCCTACACACAGTCAGCAGAAATTCTGTTCCGAGGAATGTCAAAAACAAAATCACAACGAGAAATCTTTGGAATTTTACCACAAGAAGCAAAAGGAGAAATCAGGATGCAACGATTTATTACAGACGAAAGAACTGGTATCCAGTACGAACTCATCGGAGATTATTACTATCCCTGCTTGACGATAGAAAACGAAGAACCGCCCACTCTCACAAAATACGGAAGAATGAGGGAAAGATATTTAAGGGAACACAGGAAAATCTTGTATATCAATCTGCTTACAAGCGGAAAGTTATATGAACACCTTGCCGATATTGATACTTCGGCGTGTGATATGGCGGAGTATCTGATAAAGGAAATGGCAAGAAAGCAGGGTGTGACGGAAGAACTGAAAGGAAAGGATATGATGAAATGGATAGGATTGATGAACAATATCCGAGCCTGTGCAGATGAGATTGTATTGAACGATATTGTGTATTCCTAATAGCATACCAGCCGAAAAGGAACTGCTGTCTTAATTGATGGCAGTTTTCTTTTTTCGGCAAGTATTCAAGAAGTCATAAAGTTGTGAGTATAGTCGAAGTAGTTTGAAGTATTGAAAAAAATGATGACTTTTGTTATAATGTTTAACGGAAGGTTATATTTTATTAGAAATAACGAAATGAATTTGTAGGTGAGAGTATGAAGAAGAATAGAAAATACAAAAAGATAAAGATAATAATGGTTTTTACAACAGTCTTGCTTATAGCGTTTGTAGCAGTAGTTGGATTATATAAAACAGGGATTTATCGTTTTGATTTTTTTAAGGATGTGTATAAAAAAATCGATTTTCAACTGAGTACAAATGAGCTTAACATTCCTCAGGACGCTCTTTCGTTTTCTGTTTATGATATTGAACAGGGTGAATATTTATTTTACGAGGGAGATAGCCAATTGCCCACAGTAGCAAGTTTGGCAAAACTATTTGTCATTGACTATGCTTTGACAAAAGTTAACTTGGAAGATGTTATTGAAGTAAATCAAGAGGTATTGGATCTTGTGCCGGCTGGGTCATCTTTAGCAAATCTAAAAGTTGGGAAGTACACAGTAAAAGAAATAATGGAAGCTATGCTTGTTCCTTCGGGAAACGATGCTGCCTATTCGTTGGCATATTATATTGCTAAAAATGAATTAGGAGAGGGCTATACAGCAACGGAATATATAAATTATTTTACGACAGAGCTAAGTGAGTATTTAATTGAAGAAGGCTATTCTAAAACAAATTTGTATAATGATCCGAGCGGGGCATCTATGTCAGCCGATACACATTTGGATGATATTAATCGTGTAGCCTTGAAGCTTTATAATTATGATTTTGTTAAAGAATGTGTAGGGAAAAGCACTTTCTCAATTCAAACTCCACAAGGTGAATTTACTTGGAAAAATACCAATAAGTTTTTAGATAAAAAGTCACCGTACTATAATGAAAATGTAAAAGGAATAAAAACAGGAACTATGGCATCTTCCTATAATATTGTTGTTCTTTATAAAAAAGATGGCAAGGAATATTTGATTACCTGCTTGGCATCATTATCAGATGAAGGAAGATATAAAGCAGTGCAGTCCGCTATAAATACAATTATTAAATGATGTCGAAATATCTTTTAATTAAAGCGTTAAAGTGTCGTGGACAAGATAAAGATTAGTTTGGTGAAACAACAATAGTTGAAGTACGAAAAACATCGTAGAAATACGGTGTTTTTTGTTACCCCAAACCCTACAATTTTATACATAACCACAGGTTAGTACAAATACCTTGTGTGATTTTTTGAAAGGCATAAAAAGGCAAATTTGCCCGATTTTCGCCCCGAGAAATGACAGAAACAAGGCTCTGAGTATCTTTCCTGTGGTTTTTTTATTTTCAGACGGAAAGGAGGATTGATATGCCGAGAATGAGCAAGAAACGGAAACAAGAGTGGGCATTGTTTCTGAACGAAAGAAATCGCATTACCTACAACGAACTTTGCAGAAAATGCAGTAATGACTGCAAGCAGAGTTTCCGCTGTATTGTGGTGCTTTGCCCTAAGTATTTATCGAAAAGGAGAACGAAGAAAGATGAAGCAGATGGAAAATGAAATGAATGTAAATGTACCTCTTGAAGTTATCAAGGCAAGTGAGATTGAGCCGAGAGAAGTGAAATGGCTGTGGTATCCGTATATTCCGTTCGGCAAGGTTACGCTGTTGCAGGGAGATCCCGGCGATGGAAAAAGCAAGTTGATGCTTTCCATTGCCGCCCTGCTCTCTAAGGGAGAGTTTCTCCCCTTTACCGATGAAGAAACAGAGCCTATGACTATCATCTATCAGACAACGGAAGATGACGCAGATGATACGGTAGTACCCCGATTTAATTCTGCCGGTGGGAACGGAGAAAATCTTATCTTCATCAAGGAAGATGAAAAGTCTTTATCCTTTGGGGATAACCGTATTGCTGAAGCAATCGAAAAGTATCACGCAAAACTTTTAATTCTTGACCCGATGAGCTCTTATATCGGAGAGAATTGCTCAATGAACAATGCCAACGAAACAAGGGCAGAGTTTAATCACTTGATTGCAGTTGCAAAAAATACAGGCTGTGCCATTGTGATTATCGCTCATATGAACAAGATGAGAGATACCAACCCTCTTTATCGTACCAACGGTTCGATTGATATTGCGGGTGCTGCAAGAAGTATTCTTGCAATCACACGCACACCGAACAAAGAAGCACCGGCGGAAAGATATATGGTTCAAGTGAAATCCAACCTTGCCCCGACAGGCTCTGCAATTCTCTTTGAGGTTGCAGAAAAGGGAGTGGACTTTATCTCTGAAATGGAAATGACAGCAGAAGAAGCGTTCCAATCCCTCGCACCCAAAATGGGCAGACCGAACGAAAAGGAAATCAAGGCGAAAGAATTTCTTTTGGAAATGCTGAAAGACGGAGAAATGCTTTCTTCGGATTGCGAAGAAAGACTTGAAGCCGCAGGGTTCAAGAAATCGACCATCAAAAAGGCAAAGAAGAAAGCAGGCGTTATCTCACGAAAACGAGGCTTTCTGTGGTACTGGTCTTTGCCGATGGGCGATATACCGAGAGAATAAAAGCAGGCTGTCTGATGGGAGGACAGTCTGTTTTTATGATTGAGGTATCAAAAGGAGGTCAAGGGGGAACTCCCTTGCCCACGACATCTTTGCAGACGAAGTCTGAAAGTGTCATAGTGGGTTACACACATTCAGAGAATGTTGTGTAATGGCTTCGCCCTGTCTGGAAAGGAGAGCAAAATGGCAAAAAACAATAAGGCGGATATGAGTTGTGCAAGGGTAAAAAAGTACACCGCTTCTGATGTGAGCAAGGCGGAAAGGCACAACGAACGCAAGAATGAAACCTATGAAAATATGAATGTAATTGTGGAACGAATACCCTTTAATGTGCATTTCAAAAAGCCGACTGCCCCGACCTATATGGAGCAGTTAAAGCAGATGGAAACAGACGGGCAGGTGTCGCTTCGTGGGTTAAGGAAAGACGCTACCCTTTTCAATGAGATTGTGATTGATGTGAACACGATGTACTTCGAGCGTAACGGTGGTTATGAATACGCAAAGCAGTTTTATGAAGAAGCCTATCATTTCATCGAAGAAAAATTCGGTGCGGACAATGTTATATCGGCGGTAATGCACGCTGATGAAATCAATGTAGCCGCAAGCGAAGAACTGGGAAAAGAGGTTTACCACTATCATCTTCACGCTATGGTTCTGCCAGTGGTGGAGAAAGAAATCCTATGGAGTAAGCGTTGCAAAGACGAAAAACTGCGAGGAACAGTCAAGGAAGTGGTTAATCAGATTAGCCATTCAAAGAAATGGAAATCGGATATTCCGCTGACCGATGAAAAAGGAAATCCGCTTCTTAGGAAGAACGGCAAGCCGATGTTTCGAGCTTCGTACAGCATACTGCAAGATGAATTGTTTCACTATATGACGGAACAAGGGTTCAAGGGCTTTCAGCGTGGCGAATACGGAAGTACAGCGGAGCATTTAACTTCCCTGCAATATCAAATCAAGCAGGATAAAGAACGATTGGAGAAGTTGCAGAAGCGTATTCAAAAGGAACAAGTCAAGTATGAGCCTGCCCGTAATGTTTCCAAAACATTAAACGAGATTGACAGTATGGGGCAGAAAACAATCACAGGTAAAATGGCAATCTCTAAAGAGGATTATTCTCAACTGACAGCCCTTGCCAAAGAGGGTATTACCAGTCGTGCGGAAATCAAAAAATTTGAGCAGAGTGCAAATTTTTACCGACAGAAGTATATGGACAGTGCAAACGCATTGGAACGAATGAAAACCAAATACAACGAACTGAAAGAAAAGTGCAGACCTTTTCTTGAAGCGTTGGAACATTTCCCCGAAGTTGCCAAACTTTTTACCGAAAAAGTGAAGCAACTTTTTTCTTTTAAGGAAGCACAGGAACGAGCCGAAAAAGAAGCAAGGGAAAAAGAAAGACAGGAGCGTATCAAGGCACGAAAGAGCAAGCGAGGTATGGAAAGATAACCTTTTCCATTATACTCACGACTTAATGACTTCTTGATATGTTCCGATGAAACAGGCTGTATTTGTGGGGTGTTCCAAACGGAATGCCCCACAATCAATTTATGAAAAGGAGAAAATGATTATATGAAAGAGAATACTTTATCTTATACAACACGAATAGGCAAAACAACTTTTATTGTAAATGTGAAGCAATCGGAAAGTGCGAAGAAGCCTTTGAATACGGTGTTTCAAGAAATATGCAGACACGAGATGTTGGGAGATTTTTCAGCGGATAAATATTTGAATTTAGAAAACTTACAAAAATCATCTTGACAAACTCGTTCCCGAGGGAACGGGTTACAGAGCGAAAACCCGCTTTGCAAAATTCTACAACCTTCCGGAGCTTATGGCGATGTTTAAGGAGGTCGCCGACATTAAGACGGCGGATATGTTGGAATTGCCTGTGCCGGATGCACACTTCCACAATGTTGCAGTCAAGCCGTCTGAAATGCAGAAAGAAATGGTTGCTTCCCTTGCGGAGCGAGCCGAGAAAGTCCGTGGTGGCGGTGTGGATTCAAGTGTAGATAATATGCTCAAAATCACAAACGACGGTAGAAAGTTGGCTCTTGACCAGCGTATGCTCAACGATATGCTGCCTGATTTTGAGGGTAGTAAAATCAACGCCTGCGTCGATAACATCTACCGTATTTGGGAGGAAACAGCCGATAAAAAATCAGCACAGCTTGTGTTCTGCGACCGTGTAGCGATACGTTGCTACAAATAAACTTTATGTGGGCGAAAGCCTGTAAGGAGGTAAAAGTAGCGGGGAAAACA